>JANNZB010000103.1:0-8831 GCA_031410395.1 Novosphingobium sp. | reverse complement strand
TGGTCGAACTGGGGCAGGCGTTGGTTGCGCGCGGGGTTGATCTGGTTTCTACCGGTGGAACGGCAAAGGCTTTGCGCGATGCGGGGTTTACGGTGCGCGATATTTCCGACCTCACGGGGTTTCCCGAGATGATGGATGGGCGGGTCAAGACGCTTCACCCCAAGGTTCACGGTGGGCTGCTCGCGGTGCGGGACAACCCTGAACACGCTGCCGCGATGGCCGAACATGACATCGGCGCGATTGATCTGGTGGTGGTCAATCTCTATCCGTTTGAGGCGACCGTGGCCAAGGGCGCCGCACGCGACGAGGTGATCGAGAACATCGATATCGGCGGACCTTCGATGGTGCGTTCATCGGCAAAGAACCACGCTTTCGTCACCATCATTACCGATCCAGCTGATTATCCTGCGCTGATCGCGGAACTTGATGAGAGTGATGGCGCAACCCGCCTGCCGTTCCGCAAACTGATGGCCGCGCGCGCTTTTGCCGCCACCGCTGCCTATGATGCGATGATCAGCCAGTGGTTCGCCTTTGCCGATCAGCAGCAGTTTTTCCCCGAGATGCTGGCAATCACCGCCATGCGCCGTGAGGAATTGCGCTATGGCGAGAACCCGCACCAGAAGGCGGCGCTCTATATGCCCAAGGGGCCACACGGCCGGGGCATAGCACAGGCCGAACAGGTGCAGGGCAAGGCGCTGTCTTACAACAATTACGCCGATGCCGATGCCGCACTGGAACTGGTCGCCGAGTTCAAGGGTCAGGCACCGGCCGTGGTCATCGTCAAGCACGCCAACCCTTGCGGTGTGGCGCAGGGCTCCAGCCTTCTTGAAGCTTGGAACGGAGCGCTCCAGTGCGATTCGGTTTCAGCTTTCGGCGGGATCGTCGCAGTTAATGTTCCGCTCGATGGCCCAACGGCAGAGGCAATCTGCGAGATATTCACCGAAGTCGTGGTCGCTCCCGCCGCCGACGATGCGGCTCGGGCTGCCTTCGCCAAGAAGAAGAACTTGCGCCTGCTGATTACCAGCGATCTCCCAGATCCGCGTCGTTCGGGCTTGACCATCAAGCTCATCACTGGTGGCTACCTCGTCCAGACCCGCGATAACGGTGCGATCAGTGAGGCTGAGCTCAGGGTCGTGACCAAACGCGCACCCACACAGCAAGAACTCAAGGATTGCCTGTTCGCCTGGACCGTGGCGCGGCATGTTAAATCCAACGCCATTGTCTATGCCAAGGACGGCATCACCGCAGGCATCGGCGCAGGGCAGATGAACCGCCGCGACTCGAGCCGCATCGCCGCGATGAAGGCCGCTGAAGCCGCCGAGAAATACGGCTGGGCGCAAAGCCGCGCATTTGGCAGTGCGGTCGCTTCAGACGCCTTTTTTCCGTTTGCCGATGGGCTTCTCGCCGCCGCTGAGGCCGGAGCAACTGCCGTTATTCAGCCTGGTGGGTCGATCCGCGACGACGAAGTAATCGCGGCGGCTAATGATGCGGGACTGGCGATGGTCTTCACCGAAATGCGGCATTTCCGGCATTAGCAGCTTCGATTTTGAGCATTTCATCGTTGCGAAGATGCAATTCGTCGCCCTGAACGTGGTAATTTGTAACCGTTCACCACGTGGCAACGAACTCCAGTGCATGAACAACCCATCATTTTCCCCTAGGGACATTCGCAATGAACTTTCTCAAACCAGATCTACTTCGCTCATTCGGCATAGGGTTCGCGCTTGGCTGCGCTGCACTGGCGATGACGATGGGTCTAGGCGGCTTTTCGGGCAGCGTGATGCCGTCAGCCGTTGCGGCGACTTCAAAGTGAAGCGCTCAGGCCCAACCTTTGCCGCGCTGTTTCTGACGGCTGCTTTTGCCAGTTCTTGCCAGCAAGTCGCTGTTGCCGCCTCTCCTGAACATGTAACCAACGCACCTGCTGCCGCACGCGCGGCAAAGGAAGGCGCAGGCCTGAAGACCGCGATCTTCGCCGGCGGCTGTTATTGGGGCGTAGAGGGCGTGTTCAGCCATGTGTCGGGCGTGACCAGCGCTGTCTCAGGCTTCGCAGGCGGAGCAAAGACCACAGCCGAATACGACACTGTTTCGGGCGGCAACACCGGTCATGCCGAATCGGTGAAGGTTACTTATGATCCCGCCAAGATCCGCTACGATCAGCTGCTGCAAATTTTCTTTTCGGTCGTCGCCGATCCTACCGAGCTTAACAGGCAAGGGCCGGACACCGGCACGCAGTATCGCTCGGCCCTGGTTCCGCTGAACGCTGAGCAGCAAGCGGTGGCTTCAGCCTACCTGGCACAGCTGAAATCGGCGCACCTGTGGAAAGCACCGATTGTAACGCGGATTGAGGGGTTCAAGGGCTTCTATCCTGCGTCGCGCGATCATCAGGATTTCATGGCTGACAATCCCAGCCATTCCTACATTCAGTACTGGGACGCGCCGAAGGTTGCAGCGCTGAAGAAGATGTTCCCAGCGATTTATAAGCCGAGCTTCACCCGAGGCTAAACTGCGCCTATATGGGCCGCATGGTCCATCACGCGCATCACGAACATTCAGGCACCGCGCTAGCCGATGCTGCACGGCATGCGCTCGGTGAAGCCGGTGAACAATGGACCGACATGCGTGCCGGTGTGTTCGCCGCGCTTGCGACCAATGATGGCCCGGTCTCGGCCTACGATGTCGCCGAATCGGTCTCCGCCGCACGGGGAAAGCGGGTTGCGGCCAATTCGGTTTATCGGATTCTTGATCTGTTCGTACGGACCAATCTTGCCCGCCGGATTGAAAGCGCGAACGCCTATGTCGCCAACAGCCATCCCGGCTGCCGCCATGATTGCATTTTCCTGATCTGCGATTCGTGCGGACGGACAGTTCACATTGATGACGATTCACTAACCGGCGCGCTGGTTGGCGCGGCTCGCGGAGCGGGGTTCGCTGATGTGCGCCCGGTGATTGAATTACGCGGGCATTGTTCCGATTGTTCCTGATTGCTTTCAATCGACTTGGCGTTTTCAGCCGTGTAGGGCCGCATTTATGAACGCTGATCCGGCCACGCCGCTGCTCGATACAGTCGATGTCCCCGCAGACCTGCGCAAGCTCGCGCCGGACCAGTTGCGCCAGCTTGCAGACGAACTGCGCAGCGAGATGATCGCCGCCGTGGGCCAGACGGGCGGGCATCTTGGTTCTGGGCTCGGCGTGGTCGAGCTGACTGTGGCAATCCATTATGTGTTCAATACCCCCGATGACCGGCTGATCTGGGACGTTGGCCATCAGGCCTATCCGCACAAGATCATCACCGGGCGGCGCGGCCGCATCCGCACCTTGCGGCAAAGCGGCGGGCTATCGGGCTTCACCAAGCGCAGCGAAAGTGCGTTCGATCCGTTTGGCGCCGCGCACAGCTCCACTTCAATTTCAGCCGCTCTGGGCTTTGCTGTGGCGAACAAGCTCGCCGGGCGCGACGGGCGCGGTATCGCAGTGATCGGTGACGGCGCGATGAGCGCGGGCATGGCCTATGAGGCGATGAACAATGCCAAGCAGGCGGGCAACCGGCTGGTGGTGATCCTCAATGACAATGACATGTCGATTGCACCGCCGGTGGGCGGGCTTTCGGCCTATCTCGCGAGGTTGGTGTCCTCGCGTCCGTTCCTCAAGGTTCGCGATATTGCCCGCCGTCTGTCGCGCCATCTGCCCGAACCGCTGCACAAGGCGGCGCGCAAAACCGATGAATTCGCCCGCGGCTGGTGGATGGGCGGGACCTTGTTTGAAGAGCTGGGGCTTTATTATGTGGGTCCGATTGATGGCCATAACCTCGATCAGCTGGTGCCGATCCTTGAGAACGTGCGGGATGCCAGTGAGGGGCCGTGCCTGATCCATGTCGTGACACAAAAGGGCAAGGGCTATGCCCCAGCTGAAGCCAGCGCTGATAAATACCACGGCGTGCAGAAATTCGATGTCATCACCGGCGAGCAGGCGAAAAGTGCTGCTGGCCCGCCCAGCTATACCAACGTTTTTGCGGGCGCTCTGATTGCCGAGGCGCAGCGTGACGACACAATCTGCGCAATCACCGCAGCCATGCCGAGCGGCACCGGCCTCGACAAATTCGAGAGCCTGTTCCCCGAACGCAGCTTCGATGTCGGGATTGCCGAACAACACGCGGTCACCTTCGCCGCTGGCCTCGCCGCGCAGGGGATGCGTCCGTTTTGCGCGATCTATTCTACCTTCCTGCAACGCGCTTACGATCAGGTTGTCCACGATGTGGCGATTCAAAATCTGCCGGTGCGTTTTGCGATTGACCGGGCCGGGCTGGTCGGGGCGGATGGGGCGACGCACGCCGGATCATTCGATGTTACTTACCTCGCGACGCTCCCCAATTTCGTGGTGATGGCGGCGGCTGATGAGGCCGAACTGGTGCACATGACTCACACCGCGGCGTGCCATGACAGCGGCCCCATCGCCTTCCGCTATCCGCGTGGAAACGGCACCGGGGTGGCGCTGCCTGCGGTGCCGGAGCGTTTGGAAATCGGCAAGGGCCGGATCGTTCGCCACGGAACAAAGATCGCCCTGCTATCGCTGGGCACGCGTTTGGCTGAGAGCCTGAAAGCTGCCGATCAGCTTGAAGCCAAGGGTCTTTCGACCACGGTGGCCGATCTGCGCTTTGCCAAGCCGCTCGACGAAGAGCTAATCCGCAAGCTGATGGCCAGCCACGAGGTTATCATCACCGTTGAGGAAGGCTCAATCGGCGGCCTCGGCGCGCATGTCCTTACCCTCGCGAGCGATGATGGGCTGACCGACCATGGCCTCAAAATCCGCACGCTGCGCCTGCCCGATGTGTTTCAGGACCAGGGTTCGCCCGAAAAGCAATACGATGCGGCGGGGCTCAATGCGCCACAGATTGTCGAGACAGTGCTGAAAGCGCTACGCTGGAACGACGCGGGGGTTGGGGAGGTTCGGGCTTGAGGGGCGATCTCGCGCACTGGCTGATTCCTGCAACATTTGTCGTTGCCAGTTTTGGCATTTGGCTTGGAATTGCTTGGCGAAACACCCGAATGAAGCAAGCGCGATTGCTGGCGCGTCGCCCAAAACCCGTCAAAGCGGAATTCACCGAGCAGATGCTACGCAACGTCAGCGCAACAGCTGTCGAGTTCCTGTGGGATACTGCGGCTTTCTATTTGGAGCCGAAATTCACTCCCCACCCCGACGATGATCTCGTCAAGGACCTGTGGGTCGATGATGGGGACTGGAGTATGGATTGGCCAAGACTCTTCGCCGAGCAGCAAGGCTTCAGTGAGAAAGCATATCCCGATTGGCCGAAAGACTGGCCCGTAACCTTGCGCAACTTTGGTTGATGGCTGGATATGGGGCTGGCAAGCAAGGCTCAACCATAAACCTCGCGGCGATGACCAACGGTCACAACCACAATGATAAGCTTGTCGTCCTCAATCTTCACGATGGCGCGAAAATCCTCAAACCGATAGCGCCAATATCCAGCGTAATTGTCGAGCATCGCCTTCCCGCGACTGCGTGGATTATCGAGCTGCGCGATCCTCTCAAGCCCCGAAATTATCCGAGCAGCAGGAGCCCCTCCCAGCTTGCGGAGTTGTTTGCGCGCCGCCGCTTCGTATTCAAGCGTCCAGACCAAGTTCACGCCTCATTTGAGCGTGAGAAATGCGCTTGCCCGCATCAGGATCGCGCAGGGCGGCTTCGAGAAGCGCAATGTCTTCAAGCTCTTCGATGGAATCTTGCAGGGCCTTGCGCATGATGTTGCTTTTGGTCCGCCCGGTGCTTTTGGCAACGGCGGCCAGACGCGCTTCAAGATCGGCGTCGAGACGGACTGCAAGCATGGAATGGCTCCTTTGTCATACATGTATAACAAAGGAGCAGCATTTTACAAGGCGGCGCTATGGCGTCCTCTGATCGCCAACCTGATCAATCACGGGTGTCTCCCGATCCTCAAGCGTATCAAGATGCATCCAGCGCTTCACGAACGGCGAAACTGCCAGCACCAGCACGCTGATGCCAATTGCGATCCAGCCGATCTTCGAATAGATCGCCAGCGTCAGGTCCTTCGACATTTCACCGCCTTCGCCCCCCGTGGCTTCGCCGATCTTGCCCGCGACGAAATTGCCGACTGCGGTCATATAGAACCACGCGCCCATGATGAAGCTTGCGAGGTGCAGCGGGGCCAGACGTGCCATCGCCGAGAGGCCGACGGGCGAGAGGCATAGCTCGGCGGTGGTGTGCAGCAGATAGATAAGGAATACGAAAAGCACCGGCGTTACGCCGCCCACGCCCGAATTCGCTCCCCAGACGAAGACCAGGAAGCCGAGGCCAACCTGTGTGAGCGCAATCCCGAACTTGGCTGGAGCCGAAGGTTCGAGGCCCTTGCGGCCAAGATACTGCCACAGGGTTGCGAACAGCGGCGCAAGAAGGACGATGTAGATCGGATTGATCGACTGGAACAGACTGGTCGGCACCCCGCCCTTATCAACGAACTTGTCAGTATAAAGGTTGAGACTGCCGCCGGCCTGTTCGAACAGGCCCCAGAACAGCGGGTTGAGCGCGATCAGAAACAGCATGGCAAAAATGCGCTCACGCGGTTCCTTGGGCAACTTGAACGCTTCGTAAAGAGTATAGCCGAGCATCGCCAGTCCGGTGACAATCAGCAGGTTCTGGATCACGCTTTGATACTGGATCAGCATCCAGATCACCGCCACCGCCGCCACGCCAATCGCATAGAATGACCATTCGCGGCTTTGTGTCAGGGGCACCGGCGCCTCGCCGCGCCCGCGCAGGGCAGGCCTTCCGACGATGAAAATCAGCAGGCCGATGACCATGCCGATGCCGGCGAGGCCAAAGCCATAGGACCAGCCGATTGTCTCACCCAGATAGCCAACCAGAATTGTACCCAGCGCGGCGCCAACGTTCACTCCCATGTAAAAGATGGTGTAAGCCGCGTCGCGGCGAATATCGGACATCTTGTAGAGCTGGCCGACGATCACCGAGATATTGGCCTTGAGAAAGCCCGAGCCGACGATGATGAAAGCGAGCGCCGACCAGAATATGTTGATCGTCGGATCGTTCTGTCCGCCGCCGCCTTCAACCGCCATCAGGCCGTGTCCGATAGCGAGCAGGATGCCGCCGAAGATCACCGCTTTGCGCTGGCCAAGAAACCGATCCGCGATCAGGCCGCCGAGCACCGGGGTGATATAGACCAGCGCGCCGTAGGCGCCGTAGATCAGGTTGCTTTTGCTGTCGGTAAACAGCCAGTGCTTGGTGAGGTACAGAACCAGCAGCGCGCGCATGCCGTAATAGGAAAACCGTTCCCACATTTCGGCATAGAACAGCACGAACAAGCCGCGCGGGTGGCCAACCACTTCCTCGCTTTTGCTCGCCGCAACCATCGCGCCGATCGCGAGAAATCCAAACAGGGCAATCGCGGCAATTGCGGCAATCCAGTCACCCTCGTTCCAGCTGGCCATATCCTTCATGTGCAATCCTTTATCCCGCGGCGATTTTCTGTGAACAGACACTAGCTGGCGATTCGGACTTGTGAAGGGCAAATAAGTTTCAAATGATCCTTTCGTTGTCGCAAACGGGGCATTGTCAGCAAAAAGCGGTGCTTCACTTAAACAATACCGCACCTTGCGTGCCACGCTGTATTATGGCACTGATGCAGCAATGAACCAGAACAGTCGCCCCGTTTACCTCCGGCTCAGAGACCTGATCGCCGACGCCATCATTGATGGCTCTTTTGCGGAAGGCGCGATGCTGCCTTCAGTGCGCGCATTTGCTGCTGAACAGGGGGCAAATCCGCTCACCGTTGCCAAGGCCTATCAGCAGTTTCAGATTGACGGTTTGATAGAAGTGCAGCGCGGGGTCGGCATGTATGTCGCCAGCGGAGCGGCCGAACGGCTGCGGAACGCGGAACGCGCTCTGTTCATGGCTGACGAATGGCCCATCATCCGCCACCGGATGCATGTCCTGGGCATTGAACTGGCCGAACTGGCATCACCAGTCCGATAATGTGACAAATATGTTCAATCTAACGCCAATCTTGCGATTGCGCAGTTCCTAACAGTCTGTCAGAAAGAGAAGCGCGGTTTGAATTCTTAAGTGCGGGGAGGCACATTCGGAGCGCGTGGGGAACTTCGGCAATAGCTGTTCCAGCTAGGCCGTTTTACGGAGAGCTACCATGATCCGCTCTGAACTGCTCCAGGCACTAGCCCGTGAGAATCCTGAACTTCGCGCCGAAGAAGTGGAGCGCGTGGTTGATACCTTTTTTGACGAAATTTGTGAGAAGCTGGCCAGCGGCGGACGCGTGGAACTGCGCGGGTTTGGCGCCTTTTCAACCCGTGCGCGCGATGCCCGGCAGGGCCGCAATCCGCGCACCGGCGATTCGGTAAGCGTTCCGGGCAAAAAGGTTCCCTATTTCAAACCCGGCAAGGAAATGCGCGCGCGCCTCAACGCGAGCTGATCGCTCAGTACACCGGCTTTATTACGAGCACAGTTGCTGCCACGGCGGCAATCTGCCAATCGCGCCCGATGCGGACGTGGCGGAACCGGTAGACGCCAGGGACTTAAAATCCCTTGATCTTTGATCGTGCGGGTTCGAGTCCCGCCGTCCGCACCATGAAGTCCTAAGTTATTGATATAACTCCACAAATTTGCTTTTTCGACCTCCATTTTCGCGCAAAATGGCGGGTTTCTGCGGTTGATTGGAGTCCCCACTGCTGCGAGAGACAGGGGCGAACTGCGGGCTGGAGACGACATTCGGAGGCTCAGTCTCTGTCGCATAATTTCTGACAGCAGGCCGAATCATCCCTGGGTGGGTCAATGCG
>JANNZB010000102.1:0-2298 GCA_031410395.1 Novosphingobium sp. | reverse complement strand
CGCTGATGATCGCCGTCGAGCAGGCACTCGATCGCCGCCGCCTTGCCCAGATTTGGCAGAAGCTTTATTTCTTCCTTCGAGAGAACATCAATCGAGATCATGAATGCCTCGCTCAGCCCCTCATAGGCATCGACCTGGACCAGCCTGAGTCGCTCCCGGCTGCCAGCAAGGCTGAGATTTAGGCTCGTCTGTCGCTTTGTTGCAGCCAATGGAACCCCCTGTCATCCCGCCGGATCCGAACCGGCATTGGAGCAAATCATTACCCCCGCTGCAAGTTTACGGCGCAATCGTTCCCGAATTAGGACTGCTACCACTTGCTGGTGGACTTTTGAAGGGGAAGTATGGATAATGGCAATTCGAGGTCAGTGGGGTCCTGAACTTTCGGGGGTATGGCTATGCGCACCAAGATAATCCTATTCGCATTGACGACATCTTTTGCCGCGGCATCAGCCTCGGCCGAGCAGGCGCCGGCGTCCGCTGTGCTGCACGTCAAAAGCAAGGAACAGATTCGCTGTGAGCTGCTTAGCGATTGCAAACCGCTGCCAGCAACGCGCGCCTGGATCACACGGACCGGTGGGATCGAGAATGATCGGAACAAGATCTCGGCGAATCTCGCTTCGATAAGGGATAAGGGGCCGGTGAAAGTAAGCAATGGCCGTGGAAAGCCTGCGCAAGCGAAAATAACTGCTGTTAGAAGCAGCGACCTGTTCATCAATTTCGTCACGGCATCCTGGGACATCGATGATACCGCCTTTGCCCAGGCCACCGAACTCTATGCCGCGCTGACTCCCCAGGAATGGGTTAGGCACCGCTTCGAGATTGCCGGTCACACCGATGCGGTTGGCGGGCCGGCATACAATGATGATCTATCCCAAAAGCGCGCTCAGGCTGTAGTGGATCTGCTAGTCGCCCGCGGCGTCAGCCGTTCACAGCTGGTGGTCAAAGGCTACGGCTTCCGCCATCCGATCGACGGGCTTGAACGAACCGATGGCAGAAACCGCAGGGTTGAAATCAAAAAGCTCGACTGATCAAACATTCCGGGGGGAACACAATGTCTTTGGATATCGATGCGCTGGTTGCCCCGCTGTCGGACGACCAGCCGTCGGGACCTGACCTTTACGGCGATCTCAAACGTCAGCAGATCGAGCAGGCATTCGAACGATCGATCAGCGATGGCTCTTCCTCGGAAAATTCGGCATCCAAGTGGCAGGACACGATCGATCTGATCGTTGCGCAATGCGAAACCACGCGAGACCTGTGGCTGCCCGTCTACCTTATGCGCGCAGCGGCGCAGGCCGGACAATTTGACCTGGTTGTCGAAGCCGCCGGATTTCTGGCAACTCTCATTGAAACACGCTGGGCCGATGTTCATCCCCAGCTTGAGGATCTTGGCTTCATTGGCCGCAAGACGCCCTGCGAATCGCTCACTCGGATTGGCGATTTTCTGGGTCCGCTGGAGCGGATGCCACTGGTTACCCATCCGCGGCTTGGCGCATTTTCGGGCGCGGACTTTGAAAAATTCCGCGAAAAAGGCTCAAAAGCCAGTGGCTTTGGCGAGTTCCGACAAGCGCTCGACGCGCTTGGCGAACAAGATCTCGAACAGGCTTCCGCCGGTATCGACGCACTATCCGGCGCAATTCGGTCGGTCGATGCTACACTGACGGCAAACGCGGATGGCGACACCGGCACCAATTTCAAACCAACCCTCGATCTTCTCGCCAAGATGAAGAAGGCTGTTGCTTCGTTTATGCCGCAGCTCAAGGTGGACGTCAGTTCGGGTAGCAACGAAACCGAGTCGGCAGGGAGTAGCGCCATGGATCATCAGCCTTCGGCTGCCTCAGGCCCCGGCTTTTCTGGCGGAATCAACAGCAGGAATGACGTGAAGCGGGCAATTGATGCGATCTGCTCCTATTACGAACGTTCCGAGCCCGGGAGCCCGGTTCCATTTGTCTTGCGTCGCGCAAGGGACTGGATTAGCCTCGATTTCATGGCGGTTCTCGAAGACATCGCCCCCGGCAGTATTGAAGAGGCAACACGCGTCCTCAAAAGCCCGCGAGCGGAAACTTCGAGCACGACCGATTGGGGAAATGACGGGTCCAGCGAAGTTCAAGAGGACGAAGAGCCATCCACCACGGCTAACGGGGATGATGGCTGGGGTTGATGTTTTTTGGAAGAGTCACGGGGAGCGCGGATGATGCCCGTTTCCCAGTTTTAGAGCAGATTGGCGGAGAAAATTGATGGCAAAGAGTGGCCAACGCTTCATCAAGGAAAACCGGGCGCCTCGCGTCCACATCGAAT
>JANNZB010000101.1:0-2644 GCA_031410395.1 Novosphingobium sp. | reverse complement strand
AACCACTATTCCGACCCGCCAGCCAAGGCTGACAAGGCTGACGATCATCACGATCGCGAGTGCTTCGAGGAAGGTGTGCATGAATTGATCGACGGCTTGGCTGATGTTCACCGATTGGTCCGTCACCGGCGTCAAGGTCATGCCGAGCGGCAGTTCCGCGGAGACTTTGGCAATCTCTGCCTTGAGCGACTTCCCAAGCTCAAGTCCATTCCAGCCCTCGCGCATGACGACGCTGAGCAGGAGGGCTGGCTCACCCTGGTTGCGCACCATGAATGTCGCCGGGTCTTCATAACCGCGTTTGACTTCTGCGATGTCTGACAAGCGGAATGTCCGGCCATTGACGACGATGGGGAGCTCGCGGATGCGGGACAGATCGTCGAACGCACCCTCAAGCCGCACGAGTGTCTGCTGTCCTTTGGTTTCTATGGAACCAGCGGGGGTAAGCGCATTCTGGCTCGCCACAACGCCGAAAATGTCCTTGGGCGATATGCCCAGCGTGGCCAGCCTTTCCTGACTGAACTCGACGTAAATCCGTTCGGGACGTTCGCCGATGATGTTGACCTTGTTCACGCCTGGAACGTGAAGCAGCCGCTGCCGCAGTTTTTCGGCCTCGCGGCCCAGCTGCCGCATCGGCACGCCATTGGCCTTGAGCGCGTAGAGGGCGAAGGTCACGTCGCCATATTCGTCGTTGACGAACGGGCCAATGGTACCGCGCGGAAGCTTTGCGGCCTCGTCGGACAACTTCTTGCGGGCCTGATAGAACTGGCCCGGCACCTCTGACGGCGGAATCTTGTCGAGCAGGGTCAGCGTGGTGAAGGCCAGGCCCGGCCGCGTAAAAGTCTCGCTCCGGTCATACCAGCGCAATTCCTGTAGCCGCTTCTCCAGCGGTTCGGCAACCTGATCCTGCATCTCTTGCGCGGTAGCGCCGGGCCAGGCGGTGACCACGGTCATCACCTTGATCGTGAAGCCGGGGTCCTCGGCGCGGCCGAGGTTGAAGAAGGCGGTGATGCCGGCAAGAACGATCATTACCAGGAAAAAGAGGGTGACTGATTTTTCCCGCACTGCCAGTGCCGAGAGGTTGAAGCGCGAGCCTCCGGGGGACCCGTCGCTCATCGCCCGACTTCCTTTGCGGGGGCTATGACTCGGACTGCCTGGTTCTGGTGCAACATGTGCGCGCCCAGTGCGACGAAGCGCTCACCCGGCCTCAATCCGGCAGAAACTGTGGCCGTTTCCTCGCCGATCGCCGAAAGGCGAACGGCCCGCCAGACAATTGTCGTCAGCGATCCCGGCCGGATTACCCAAACGCCCGGCCCGTTCCCGGTATCGCGTATCGCGCCAAGCGGAACTTCGGTTGCTGCGACATCGCCGGGCTGCGACAGAGAAATGGTGACAGTGGAACCGAGCGGCGCCTGTGCCGCGGAGCCGGAAAGCACATAGCGCGCCTCGAACGTGCGGGATGCCGGATCGGCCGCGTCCGAAAGCTGGCGCAGCCGCGCCTCTCCTGTTGCGCCAGCATAAGTGCGGGCTATTGCCGACGAGCCCAGCGGGGGCCGCACGGTTTCGGGCAATTGCAACAAGGCCTCTCGCGGACCGGATCTGGCAATCCGCACCACGATCTGCCCGGCCGCAATGACCTGCCCTGGCTCGGCCAGGGTTTCGACAACCGTGCCGTCGGCATCGGCGACCAGCACGCCGTAACGCGCTCCATTGCCAGCAACGCGCGCTTGCGCCTGGGCTGCGGAGAGCTGGGCCCGGGCAGAGTCCGCAGCCGCCTTGGCTTGGTCATAGGCCGAGGCGGATACCGCGCCGGCACCCACCAGATCCCGGTATCGCCTTTCGTCCGCAGAAGTCTGGACAGCACGCGCGCGCGCCGCCTCCAGCGAACCCATCGCGGCCTGGCGGGCGAGCGCAAGGTCGGTCTGATCGATCCGCATCAACGCTTGCCCGCGCCGAACGGTCTGTCCCGCCTGAATCAGGCGCTCGACCACCTTGCCGCCTACGCGAAAGGCAAGGTCGCTCTGCACGCGGGCGGCGACGACACCGGTGAATTCGCGCGTGGTGCCGCCAGCCTGGCCTGAGGTGGCGACACGAACCAGCGGGGGTAGCGTGCGCGGATCATTGTCCGAATGGCCACAGCCCGCAACTGCGAGCGACAAAAGGACGAGAGTCAATCTGAGAAGCGACTGGTACACGCGCGGGTCCTCCTGGGTGAGGAGGACTATTTGTATCTGTATGACCGTTTTGTCAACTAGTCACTAACACTCACGGCGCGAGACTGCGCAGGACGAGGCCCGTGACCTCCATTTGCGCATCGGGCAGGAGATCGAGGCTTTGCTCAAGAAAAACCGGATCGATGAAGGGCATGAAAGCGTAATAGATAGAGCGGCACGTTTCATCGACCGGGGTCTTGCGTTCAAACTCACCGGATTCCCGGCCTTCCTTCAGAATGCCTTCGAGCAAGTGTTGCAGGTTCTCGGTGTAGGTCTGCGTCGACACCCACTTTTCCGAGGAGGCGTGAGCCGCAATCTCGTGAAGTTTGCGGTCGGCGAAGAACAGCTCAGCTCCGGCGGAAGTCACGGTTTTCGTGAATCTACGCAGCTTATCTGTCGCATTTTGACTCTGCTCGACGGCTTCCCTGACTTGG
>JANNZB010000100.1:0-5636 GCA_031410395.1 Novosphingobium sp. | reverse complement strand
GCTGAACTCGATGACCTTACCGAGGAAAATTTCGACCGGGTGATGGCAATCAACCTCAAATCAGCGGTGTTCGGAACACAAATTGGCGCGCGGCTGATGGATCGCGGAGGATCGGTGATCAACATGAGCTCGGTCAACGCGGTGCTCGCGATCCCCAACCAGATTCCTTACGCGATTTCAAAAGGCGGGATTTCACAGCTGACGACTGTAGCCTCGCTTTCGCTCGCAGCGCGAGGCATTCGGGTAAACGCCATCGGCCCCGGGACGATCCTCACCGACATGGGCAAGGCGATCCTCGCCGATGCGGAGCAAACCCGCAAGGTGATGAGCCGCACGCCCTTGGGCCGCTGCGGCGAGCCCGAGGAAGTCGCGGCAATCGCGCTGTTCCTTGCCAGCGATCAGTCATCCTACATCACCGGCCAGACGATCTACGCCGATGGTGGGAGGCTGGGGCTGAACTATGTGGTGCCGGTAACGGATTGAAAAGCGAGTAGGTATTGCGCCGGTCGGCGGCGGCAAACTCCCCGGTGAAGCGAGGCTTTGCCCTGACTTCCGCGGATTTAAATCAGTGACCGTTAGCCGTCATTCAAGCGATTATCGCGCGTGCCCGGCGCCGGTGCAAGACAATCCCCACGGGAATGCACACCGCGATCAGACCGGCCATATACACGCCGCTGATCGGGTCTGCCGCGATGAACGCGATCAGCAGGCCGAGATCAAGCAGGCATACCAGCGCGGGGAGAAACGGATAGCCAATGGCGCGGAACGGGCGAGGCAGATCGGGCTGCCGCCAACGCAACGCGAACAGCGACAGTTCGTAAAGGAAGAAGGCAAAAATCGCCAGCGCCGCCGTCAGCTTGAACAGGAAGGCGAAGGCCCCGGTAAAGATCAATGGCACGGCCACTGCCGCCGTAATCGCCAAGGCTATATGCGGCGTGCCGCCCTTGTTGACCTTGATGGCGACAGGCAGAAACAGGCCGTCGCGTGCCAAGCCATATAGAATCCGCGTGCTTGCCATTACAATGGCGTTGATCGCCACGACGACGATGACAATCGCCAGCAGAGCGACCAGCACTCCGCCCGATCGGCCAAAGGCATTCTCGATGACCAGTGCGACCGGCAGGTCCGATGCGCGGAGCGATGCCATGTCCAGTGCGTCTAACAGGCTGAAGTTGAGTGCCAGATAGATCGCCATGACGACAAGGACTGAAATAACCATAGCGCGCGGAATGTTCTTTAGCGCGTTGCGATCTTCCTCGACGAAATAGATGGGCGCGTGCCAGCCGGTATAGGCTCCGTAGATCATCTGATAGGCGGCGATGATCGCGAAGAAACCCACCGCGGGTGCCGTGCTCACCCGAGAGATCATTTGATCAACCGGGATGGGTTCGGCGAGAAAAGCGACCGCGATCACCCCGCAGATCATCGCTACCTTGAAAAAGCTGCCAACCGTTTGCGCAATCCGCCCTTCGCGCACGCCGGGCCAGTTGATCGCGATAATCGACAGCGCAAACCCCGCTGCGACGGGGGCCGTATGCGGCACGATGACAGGGAAGATCGTCCCCAGAAAGTTCGCGCAGGCAGCCGACAATGCCGCAATCGCCGCGGTATTCGACAGCCAGTCAGTCCACCCTGACAGCAACCCCATCGAATCGCCAAATGCCGCACGGACGGGAACATAGGTTCCGCCCGCCTCGGGAATGGCCGTTGCCAGTTCGGAAGCGACATTGGCCGACAGCATCGCGTGCAGCCCCCCCAGTGCCCATAGACCCAGCAGCATCCATACTACCGGCACCTCATCCGCTACCAGCCCCGGCGTGCGCATGATCCCAGATCCGATGACCTGCCCGACGCTGACTGCCAGCGCGAAAGCGATGCCCAGCCGCAGCTGGAGCTGGCCGGTGGTGGGGACGGCCGAGAGTGCAATGCTGGTCATGCGCGGGCGCCTATCTCTAACGATGGATGTGAGGTGGTGGTCGCCGCCAGTGCGCGCTTTATCGCTGGCCCAAATGCAACCGCAGAGATTGCGCCGCACAGGGCGATGGCGGTGTTGCCAATCCAGAAATTGACCGGTCCAGCCCATTCGTAAACGCTGCCAAGCAGGCCACTTCCAACGCTGGAGAAGAAAAGCGTGAAATAGGCGACGCCCATCAGCAGCGCGTTGATTTTTGCCGGAGCATTGCGGGATACGAAGGCCAGCAGGATTGGCCAATACCACATGAAGGAAATGCCGGTGCTGGCAAACCCCAGTGCCGGCAGCCACACGCCGACGCGTCCATCGCCCGCAAGGATCGCAGCGAGAATGAGCAGCAACCCGGAAGCCGCTTGCAACAGCCCACCGATGCCGATCTTGGCGATATCGTCAGGCTCGGCGTTACGCCGCGCCAGCCTTGCCCAAAGTGCGATGAGTCCCGGGGCTATGAGGATGCTGACAATCGAATCAAATGACGCGAACCAAGCCACCGGGATATTCCCGAACGGGGTTGCCATATCGACATGACCGAGCACCCAGATCAGCCCGGTATTGAGAAATTGATCATAGGCCATTTGCGGGAACAAGGTGATTGCCATGACAGCGATAACCAGCCCCACCCGGCGCCACTCCTCAGCCGTCAAGGGCGGATGGGCAACGCGGGCGGTTCCGCGTGGTCTTTCGTCGGGCAGGTATTTCTGTCCGGCAAGATAGATTGCGCAAGCTGCAAGCATGAGGACGCCCGCAGTGCCAAAACCGACATCCCACCCATATATCTGGGCGAGCGTACCGCACACCAGCGGCCCTGCAGCAGCGCCGATATTGATGCCGGTCGAAAAGATAGCATAGCCGTGGCCTGCTCTTGAGCTGTCGCCGGGCGCATAGAGATGGCCGACCTGCGCCGCGATATTGCCCTTGAGACATCCAGAGCCGATGATCAGCAGCAGCAGAGCGAGAAGAAAGTTCGACTCAAACACCATAGTCAGGTGTCCGAGCGTCATCAGGATCACCCCGATAAGCACCGTTCGTTTTGCGCCTAGCCAGCGATCCGCAACATAGCCGCCAAGCAAGGGCGTGAGATAAACCAGCCCGGCATAAAAGCCGAAAATCTGACTGGAGAGGGCGATTGTGGAGAGCGGCCCGAACGCCGCCTCCAGCAACCCCCGCAACGTCGCCATGCCAACGACATTTTCGATATGCCCCGCCAGCAGCAACTCCTGCACCATGAACAGCCCGAGCAGCGCGCGCATCCCGTAAAACGAAAACCGCTCCCACGCCTCGGTGAAGGCGAGATAGGCAAGCCCCCGCGGGTGGCCGAAGAACGAACGGTCATCGATCAGGGCCTGCGGATGGGAAGTCGCTATCGTCGCCATGTCAGCGTCCTACCTTGGCGGCAAAGGCGAATACGGCGGCGGTGAGGCTGCACACCACCATCGCGGTGAACATTGCGGGGATGCCGCCCAGGCTATCGATCCAGCCCAACGATGCCGACGCCAGCGTCCGCCCCAGGTTCAGGATCGCCATGAAGACCGCGAACTGCGTGGCGGCAATCGCCGGTGTGCACAGCCGCATCGCAAGCGATCCTGCCGTGACCCCGCGCAGCACTGTCACCGCAGTGAACATGAAGATTGCTGCGATGAAATAAATCGGGTTGGCCCAATGACCCTGCAAACTGGCCATTGCCCCGGCGATTGCCGCAGCCAGCAATGCGCTGACGATGAACATCCGGCGCGCGCCCCAGCGCCCGGCCATCGACCCAAATAGCAGCGCACCGGCCAACCCGGCCACCAAATTGGCCTGGCCGCTCCAGCCACTGTAAACCGCCTTTTCCCAGCCAAGCACGTTGGCGGCAAACAGCGGCGCCAGCCCAAGAAATATGCCCTGGGCCGCCACGACTGCGACCAGCCCCGGAACGAGGATCAGCGTCCGCCGTGTGAACATCGCCGTGCCAAGATTGCGGATGATCGGGCCAAATGCGCCCAGATGCAGATCAAGGTTGCGTTGTGATGCGGCGCCGCTGGTCCACGGCAACAGCCGTTCGCCCGGGCGTTCGCGCACGATCAGCACCAGGATCAGAATGGCTGCAATGATCGCGGCTAAGGTCAGCACAGCCGCTGGCAGGCTGAAATAAGCGATCAGATAGCCGCTCGCCGTCGCGCTTACCGCGACACCGATGGCTTGCGCACCAAACATATAGCCGTTGACCCGCTCGATTTCGTCGGTCGGCAAAATATCGACCGCCAGCCCGTCAACCGCGACATCCTGCACTGCCGATGACAGACCCAGCGCGAACGCGAAGGCACCAATAAGGCCGATCTGGTGGACTGTGGGATTGGCAACAGCCATCGCCAGAAACGCAGTAGCCAGTCCGAGCTGGCCGATGATAATCCACGGCCGCCTGCGCCCCATGGCAAGGAAGGCAAAGCGATCCATCAACAGACCATAAGCCAGCTTGAACGTCCACGGCAGCACAACCAGAGCCAAGATACTTCCAATAGCCGCCGCCGAAGCGCCGTTTTGCGCCAGCCATGCAGGCAAGGCGAAATCGATCAGGCCAAAGGGCAAACCTTGAGCGAAATAAAGCAGGAAGAGCGTCACAAACCGCAGATTACGATTCTCACTGAGCGCGAAAGTCGGCGGCGCTTGAAAGGCGATTGCAGCGCTAGTCATAAAAATATCTCTCTTCGCTGATGCGCCCGTCGTGGACCGTGTAGAGCGCGATTTCGGTGGAGGGTTTAACCTGCTGCATTTCAGGCCCCCACCGCCGCGACGAGCACAACCGGGCTCGGCCTGTTCCGGCGCATCATCAGGATGAGTCCGAGCGGAACGAGCAGGATGATCGGGATTGCGCTCAGGGCCAGCTGGAAGCTGCCAGTCTTGGTGGCTGAATAGCCCCACAGCACCGGCCCCAGGAAATTGCCGACTTGCGCGATGGTGTTAATCGCAGCGAAGGCAACCGCACGGTTTGCTGGATGTAGCATTGTGTTGGCCGCTGGGAACGCAAGTGTTCCAACGACAGCACTGGAGGAGTTGAACAGGCAGTAAGCGGCAAGTATCGCAACGATTGCTTGCCCCGCGCCCGCTTGGAATGCCCATGCCATTCCAATTGCACCGAGCGCCGAAATCGCGAGCATTGCTGCAATATGGAGCTGCGGTGCGCGGCGGCGATCTGAGTGCCAGCACACCACCAGCATGGCGAGAACAACCGGAACATTCATCAGCGCAGAAGCAAAACCAACCGTCCCGAGTGACCAGCCGGTTGCTTGCATGAGCAGTTTCGGTGCCGAGTAGGTAACCGCATTGGCGCAAACGTAAGTCAGTGCACAGGTCAGCCCGATGCCCAGCACCACCGGGTTGGCCAAGGTGCGCCAGAAGTCATGCTGGACCGCGCCCGATGCCGCGTGATCGGCGGCGTGATGGTGCAGCAACCAGTCCTTTTCCGCTGCGGATAGCCACTGCGTCGTCTCGATCCGTTCGGGCAAGAACAGCAGCAGCATGGCTGCGATGACCAGCGCCGGAATGGCTTCGACCATCAGCATCCATTGCCAGCCGGCAACTCCTGCTATGCCGTCCAGGCTCATCAACAATCCGGCGATGCTGCCCATCATCATGAAGCTGATCGGATTGGCGATGTAGAAACGGCTAACCGCGCGGCACAGCCACG
>JANNZB010000099.1:0-2077 GCA_031410395.1 Novosphingobium sp. | reverse complement strand
AATTTCTGCACCATAGCGGGCGGACAGGTGATCATTGCGCTGCAATGGTGTCTCGGGAAAGAGGTCACGCAGGGCATCCGTCGCGTCCTGCGCCCTTTTTGGAAATGCCTGCATCGATTCGCCTTATGGTTTATTGGCGGCAATTCCTTGCAACCATTGTTGACGTATTTACCCATATTCCCGCTGAATTTGGTCATTTCAGGCCACATCTGGCCGACTGCCACATTTCTTCCCAACTCCAGCCTTCTTTTCCATTACCTATGCTTGGTCAAGGAAATCTGACGTCACATGGCCACGGCCTCCTGTAAAAGGACGATAACAATGCGCTCAATGAAACCAATTCTCTCTATCCTTGGTGTAACAACCCTGCTGCTTGGCCCGATTGTGCTGGACATCCCCTCCATTGGCGCAACCGCAGCCTTCGCAGGCAATGGTGGTGGCAACGGCGGTGGAAATGGCAATGGGGGAGGCAGCGCTCATTCCAGCAACGGCAACGGAAAGTCCGCCAAATCGACCGAAGTTGCATCAGTCGAAGGCGCCGCAACTGGCAAAACTTCGCACGGGCTTTTGGCGTCAGAGCTCAAAGGCCTGAACGCCGCCCACGCAAACCCCAATGCGCTGGCACATGCCAATCCTAACAGCCAAGTTGGCCGATTGGCCGCTTACCGCGATGCCGCTGTCGCTGCGGCGGGCGCGCAAGGTGCCGTTGATGGTGCGAATGCTGCCCTTGCTGCGTTTGACGCCGCAAACCAAGGCCGCTCGGTTGCGGATATCAACGCGGATATTGCGGCGCTTGATCCGACAGCACCAGACTATGATCCGACCGTGGCTGACGCGCTGAATGCGGAACTTGCCGCCGCGCAAACCCGTGACGCGGATCGTGCCTTGCTGGCAGATGCCGTTGCCGCCGCAGAGGCCGCATTGGCAACCGCAGGTGCGACCGAAGAAGATGCGCTTCTTGCGGCGTCCAACGGGCGGACGCTTTCACCCGAAGCTATCGCCTATATTCGCGAGCTGCTGAAAATTTGATAAAACAGCGCAAGGGGTGGTGAAAATCACCGCCCCTTGCGCCCTTGCCGCGCCTGGCAAAACCAAATACATCGCAGCCCCAGATTACCCCAGTTTGGAAAGAGGCTGCCCATGTCCGCCCCCAAGACTTCTGCGCCGAAGAAAGTTGTTCTTGCCTATTCCGGCGGGCTGGATACCTCGATCATCCTGAAGTGGCTGCAAACCGAATATGGCTGCGAGGTGGTCACCTTCACCGCCGATCTTGGGCAAGGCGAAGAGCTGGAACCTGCCCGCGCCAAGGCGGTTTTGCTGGGGATCAAGCCGGAAAATATCCATATCGTCGATGTCCGCGAGGAATTCGTGCGCGATTTCGTGTTCCCGATGTTTCGCGCCAACGCCCTGTATGAAGGGCTTTATTTGCTGGGTACATCCATTGCCCGCCCACTGATTTCACAGCACTTGGTACGGATTGCAGCCGAAACTGGGGCCGATGCGGTGGCGCATGGCGCAACCGGCAAGGGCAATGACCAGGTGCGGTTTGAACTATCTGCTTACGCCCTGAACCCCGCGATCAAGGTTATCGCCCCCTGGCGCGAATGGGATCTGACCAGCCGCACCAAGCTGATTGAATTTGCTGAGAAAAACCAAATTCCGATCGCGCTGGACAAACGCGGCGAAGCGCCGTTTTCGGTAGATGCGAACCTGCTGCACACCTCGTCTGAGGGTAAGGCGCTGGAAAACCCGGCCAATGAAGCGCCGGAATATGTCTATCAGCGCACCGTCGCCCCGGAAGATGCGCCTGATACGGCCGAGATGGTGGAGATATCGTTCGAGCGTGGCGATGCCGTCGCCATTAATGGCGTTGCGATGTCGCCCGCGACCATTTTGACAAAACTGAACGAAATCGGCGGCGCGCATGGCGTGGGGCGGCTTGATCTGGTGGAAAACCGCTTTGTCGGCATGAAATCGCGCGGCGTTTATGAAACACCCGGCGGCACGATCCTGCTGGAAGCGCATCGTGGCATTGAACAGATCACCATGGATGCAGGCGCAGGTCATTTGAAAGACA
>JANNZB010000098.1:0-2976 GCA_031410395.1 Novosphingobium sp. | reverse complement strand
AACAGCGCGCTCCCTGTAGAAGGCGGGGCATCAGGCCTCTGGACGCAAGGTTCCGCCCGGCCTCCTGAGGCCCCCGCCTTCGCGAGGGAGCATAGGTTGAGAGGCAGGTGCAGAAACGCACCTTCAGGTGAAAGTGGCATTATCGGCGGACCACGGCTAAGGGGCGGGGCATGAACTCCCCTTCCTTTCTTACCAGTTCCCTCCTCGTCGCCATTGGCGGCGGCTTTGGCTCGTGGCTGCGCTATATCGCTAGCCGCATGACAATTTCCTTTATCGGGCCAATCCGCGCGAGCGATTTCCCGTGGGCGACGCTCAGCGTCAACGTGATCGGCTCCTTCGCGATGGGACTGCTGGTGGGGTGGCTGGCTCGGTATGGTGATGGCAGTCAGGACCTGCGCCTGCTGATCGGCGTCGGCCTGCTCGGCGGCTTCACCACTTTTTCTTCCTTCGCGCTGGAGTTCGCTGTTCTGGCACAACGCGGCGCGATTGGCTCGGCGCTGGCCTATGTCGGCCTGTCGCTGGTCGCCGGATTTGCCGGGCTGTTCCTTGGCCTGATGCTGATGCGGAGCGCGCTGTGACCGAAGAAGTTAGCGAAAACGTCCGCCAGTTCACGGTTCAGGCCGATGACAATGACGTGCGACTCGACCGCTGGTTCAAGCGCCATCTGCCGCAGGTGAGCTTCGCCATGGTCAGCCGCTGGGCGAGGACAGGCCAGATCCGGGTCGATGGCAAACGCGCCGATCCCGCTGACCGGCTTGCTACCGGGCAGGTGCTGCGGGTTCCCCCCGGCGGCGCAACGCCTGAACGCGGCTTGCCCCAGCGCAAGGAATTGACCGAAGATCAAATGGCCCGCGCCGATGCGATGGTCATCCACCGGGATCGAGCGGCGATTGTACTCAACAAGGAGCCCGGCCTAGCCACCCAAGGCGGATCGGGCACGCGCGAACACGTTGATCTGCTGCTCGATGCGTTCACTGTGCCGCTTCCGGGCTCAGAAAAAACTGCGCCACGCCCGCGCCTCGTCCACCGGCTCGACAAGGATACGTCAGGCGTGCTGCTGATCGCGGCAACGCCCGGCAGCGCAGCGTTTTTCTCCAAGCGATTTTCTGGCAGATCAGCGCGCAAGATTTACTGGGCGCTGGTGGTTGGCGTGCCCGATATTGAAGATGGCCTGATCGACCTGCCGCTTGCCAAGCAGCCCGGAACCGGCGGCGAGAAGATGTTCGTTGACCAGTCGGAAAGCGGCATGCCCGCACGCACCCGCTATCGCGTTATCGACGTTGCCGGCAACCGCGCCGCTTGGGTTGAACTCCAGCCGCTGACGGGCCGCACGCACCAGTTGCGCGTTCACATGGCGGCGATTGGCCATCCGATTGTGGGTGACGGAAAATATGGCGGGCCTGAGGCGTTCCTTACCGGATCGATCAGCCGCAAGATGCACCTGCATGCGCGGCGGTTGATCATCGAGCATCCCGATGGTGTGCCGCTTGATGTCACCGCGTCGCTGCCTGAGCATATGGCCAATTCGATGCAGCAGCTTGGCTTTGATGAGACCGAAGGCGAGGCGCTTGATGAGTCTCTCGTGCCGCTCGCCAAGGAAGAGAAAAAAGCTCAGGCCAAGGCCCACGCCAAGCAATACCGCAAGGAACGGCGCGGCGAACGGCGCGGGCGCACGAGCGGCGAGCGGGGGGCTCCGAGCAACACTGGATCTCGCTCTGACACGCGGTCTGAACCGGCGCGCAAACGAGGGCCCACCAAGGGCAAGGGCTCACCTGAGCCTAAGACGGCGGCAAAGCCAGTTGCGAAGCCAAAAACGGGAGCGAAGCCGGGGCCAAGGTCAGGGACTCGGTCAGGCCCAAAGCCCGCCCCGAAGCCGAGAACCAAGAAGCCCTGATGCATCCCAACGCTGCCTTTCGTCATGAAGACCGTGATCTGTTAGAAGCGATGATCGATGAGATCGGCTTCGGCATGGTTTTCGCGACCACACCAGACGGCCCGCGCGTTACCCATGTTCCGATGCTTTCCACCGGCGGCGGCGCGGTGCAGTTCCATCTTGCGCGCGATAATGCGCAGACGAAATACATCGATGGCATGACCGCGCTTGTGGTGATCAATGGTCCCGATGGTTACGTTAGCCCGCGCTGGTATGCCGATCAGTCGCAAGTGCCGACGTGGAACTATGTTTCGCTTGAGCTTGAAGGCGTGGTGCGGCGGATGGATGCTGAAGACCTGATGGCGCAGCTGGATGGTTTGACCACGCAGCAAGAGGCGCGCGTTGCGGCGGGGGAACCTTGGACAATGGACAAGATGCCGCCCGAAAAGTTGCGGCAGATGCTCGGGGCAATCGTAGGCTTCGAGATGGAAGTGCAGGCTTGGCGGCCAACCTTCAAGCTCAGCCAAAACAAAGACGCCGGTGAGCGCGAGCGGGTGGCAGCGGGACTCGAAGCCGAGGGATCACCTGCCATTGCCCAACTGATGCGGACACTGGTTAAAGGCGGGGGTTCACTGTGACGGTCAAGCTCGCTGTGTTCGACTGCGACGGAACGCTTGTCGATGGGCAGGGATCGATCTGCAGCGCGATGGAGACTGCCTTTGCCCATGCCGGCCTGCCCGCGCCTGATCGCCATGCCGTGCGGCGGATCGTCGGCCTGAGCTTGCCGCACGCGGTCAGCCGTCTGATCCCGCAAGCGGAGGACAGGTTGGTCGCCAATGTGATCGATGCTTACAAGTCCGCCTATCGCGCAGCGCGAGCGAGCGGTGAACTGGCTGAGCCTTTGTTTGAGGGCATCGCGGCGTTGCTCGATAACTTGCGCAGCGCCGGATGGCTGCTTGGAGTTGCCACCGGCAAATCGAGCCGGGGGCTGACCCACTGTCTGGCAACCCATGGCCTGGGCGATCATTTCATCACGCTGCAAACCGCCGATGATCATCCTTCGAAGCCACACCCGGAAATGCTCGAAGCGGCGCTGGCAGAGG
>JANNZB010000097.1:0-3803 GCA_031410395.1 Novosphingobium sp. | reverse complement strand
GCTATTTCCGCGATGCCCTGAGATTCGGCGAACAACGCCAATACGCCCTCGGCACGCGCAGCCGTATCCCCGGTCTCTACCTTGCGCGCAGGGTTAGCGGCGGAGAACACTTGTTGGGTGTCATCGTCGTGAAAATTCGCTTCGATGAGATCGAGCGCGATTGGCGCAGATATCCCGGCTCAGTGTTCGCCACTGATCGCGACGGTGTCGTGCTGATTACTGACGATCCTGCACAGCGGTTTCGCACAATTGCTCCGCTTACTCCCGAGCGCCGCGCGACGCTTCGCCGTCAGCTTGATTTTGGCTCCGCGCCGCTTGATCCTGACCCTCGGCTTACCGGACGCGAAGCCGCATCACTGATCAATCGCGCGGTTCCTGCCGGGCCGGGGCTCACGCTTCACGTGGTGCAATCAGCGGAAGCCGCTCGGCGCACGGCACAAGTGACGGCGTGGCTGTTTACGCTGGCGCTGATGGCGACCATCGGCGCACTCCTGTTGTTCGCGCGCTGGCGGCGGCAAGCTATTGAACTGGGAGACCAACGCGATGTCGCCCAGCGCATCGAACTGCTCAAGGACGAGTTGGCTCAGGCGAACAGACTGGCTGTTCTGGGCCAAATTGCTGCAGGCGTGGCGCATGAAATCGGCCAGCCGGTAACCGCCATCGCAATCCAGGCCGATTCAGGAGGCCAGCTTAGCGCGGCAGGTGATACGGCCGCCGCGGCGCAAGCCTTCGCGCGGATCAAGGCTTTGACCGCCCGTATCAGTACGATCACCGGCGAATTGCGAAGTTTTGCCCGGCGCGGCGTGCGTGATGCAGGCCCTGCCCAAGTCGATGCTGCGATTGATGCGGCCTTGCTGCTGTTGTCGAACAGGATCGTCGCAGCACAGGTGCAGATTGTGCGGGCAGGCCTGCGCGGTGATGCACTGGTTGCCGCCGATGCCCAGCGCTGCGAACAGGTCTTCGTCAATCTGCTTCAGAACGCATTGGACGCTACAGCCGGGCAAGACGATGCTACGATCACGATCAGCGTTGGCCGGGCTGGCCCGGAAATCCATATCGATGTCACCGACAATGGGCCGGGACTTGATGCAGACGCGCGGGCAATGCTGTTTCAGCCGTTCAAGACTGGCAAAGCGACTGGCTTGGGCTTGGGCCTAGTCATATCGAAAGACATCGCCCGCGACATGGGCGGTGACTTGAGCTTTGAACCGAAACCGGTTTCGGGCGCGGGCCATAAGCGTGACCAAGTCCGCGTAGGCGCGTGCTTTCGCCTGACCTTGCTAGCTGCGGAATGACCTCAGCGTCACACATCATGGTGGTCGATGATGACCCCGACGTGCTTTCGGCGCTTGCGCAAAACCTGACGCTGGCCGGGTATGAGGTCGTCACAGCGAACTCCGCCGAAACCGCGCTGCGGGTAATAACACGCGGCTATCCCGGCATTATTTTGAGCGATATCCGGATGCCCGGAATCGACGGTCTTGAATTGCTGAGGCGCGTTGTTGGGATTGACCCCGAATTGCCGGTCGTCCTGATGAGCGCCCATGCCGATGTCACCATGGCGATGCAGGCGGTCCGCGACGGGGCTTATGATTTCATAACCAAGCCGTTCGATCCGCCTTTGCTGCAGGCCGCACTGCGCCGCGCTGTGGACTGGCGGCGGGTGGTACTGGCTAACCGCGGGCTTCATTCGGCGCGCGAATTGGCCGCGCGGTCGGAACTCGTTTCAGCATCGCCCGCGATGCAGCGCGTGATCGATCAGGTGCGGACCATCGCGCAGACCGATCTGCCCTGCCTGATCGCGGGTGAGCCCGGTACGGGAGCATCGACCGTCGCGCGGCTGCTCCATCGGCTAAGCGCGCGCTCCGGCGCCGCACTGGCGGTGGTCGATTGCTTGGGTGCAGCGCTGCCCGGCGCTGAATCTCAGATGTTTGGCCACGCCAGCGGCGCCTTTGCCGGTGCTACGATGCCTCGAACGGGTGATATCGAGCGGGCCAATCGCGGCACGCTGGTGCTTGACCGGGTCGATGGCCTCCCTGCCGCGCTCCAGGCAAGGATTGGCCGCCTTCTGGAGGACGGAAAGCTGGTTCCATTGGGCAGCGACGTTGCCCGAACGCTCGATCTGCGGTTTATCGCCATTTCGCACCGGGCTGATGGCGTTGCGGGATCGCCGTCAATGGACACTTCGCTGCTCTACAAACTGCGCGCGACACGGATAGACCTGTCGCCGCTGCGCGAGCGGCGCGAGGACATCGAGCCGCTGTTCCGGCAGTTCTTTGCCGCAGCTTTCGCATCGGTGCGGGCAGGTTCGGCCCTGCCCGCGCTGGGTCCGGCCATTTGGACCCGGCTGGCGCGACATGATTGGCCGGGCAATCTCGTTGAACTCGAAGCCTTTGCCCGCTCCGCCGCCGATGGCATGGCCTATCAAGCCGGGCCGGAAGAGGCTGGACAGCATCGTGTCGGTACACCTAGCCTGCGCAGCCGAATGGCGCAGCATGAGGCAGCAATTTTGCGCCAGACGCTCGAAGAGGTTTGTGGAGACATTCACTTGGCAACCGAACGGCTCGAACTACCGCGCAAGACACTCTATGAACGGTTGGCGCGCCATGGGATCGTGGCGGCGGATTACCGGGTGTAGGCCTGCCAGAAAAGCACTGCCGCCAAGCCTATTCCCGCTGCCACCACTGTTGCGCGCAACCACTTCACCGATATTCGGTCAAGCAGCCTGAGTCCGATTGCGCAGCCCGCAATATTGCCCGCCGCCAGCGGAAACGCAAATTTCCAAGCAACCAAGCCAGAACCGATTAATACTGCCGCCGCCGCAGAATTGATCACCGCGACGAGCGCATTCTTTGTGTCGTTCGCTTCCTTTGCTGAAATGGCCGCCCAGCCGAGCATTGCAAGCAGTAGAAAACTGTTTCCTCCGCCATAGAACCCGCCATAAATTCCGAGAAACGGCACGATCCAGACAATCCATTTGGATGGCGACGTCGAACATCCAGTGTCTATTGGCTTAGATGCGGCGCGCGGTGCGGCGACGTATGCTAACGTGGCAAACAGCACCAGCCACGGCACCAGGAAAGCAAAGGCGCGCGATGGAATTGCGATCAGCAGAACTGCACCTACCACACCGCCAGCAGCCGCCCCTGCAAGCAACTGTGGGCGAACGTTTGATCCGCCTGCGAGCCAGCCGACCCGGCCTGTTAACAGTTGACCCGGCACCAGTGCAACCGACGAAGTGAGGTTGGCAATGCGCGCATCGACCCCCAACATGGTCAACGCCATCAGCGTCAAGATAGGTCCGCCGCCTGCGAGTGTGTTCACCAGCCCGGCCAGCACACCGGCAAGCAGTGTTGCCAACATCATCTAGTCTTCCATTTAAAGGGGGTCGAGTTGTTATCCTACGCAATTAGCGTTTTTACGTTGCCGCCAAACCGACTCGCGCGCAAGCTATAGGCACTAATCCGATTAGAATCAGCACGTCGATCTTTAAGAAGTATACACGCAAAGTCAGAGCAAACAGACGTCGTCTTTCAAATCTTCAACGATGATCACAGTAAGCTGAATAACGCATGGTGATTCACACTGTATTGTGAACTCTGAGCTCACACTTCGTAGACTCGGAGTGACGCATTCATTATGAAAAGGTTACACAATACATTTGTTACGTCGCAGATTTGCATGACTAATGGCTATCTAAATATATGATTTTATTATGATATCAGAATCGTAATCTGGGAGCCAATTTTCGCCATCGTTGGTAGTGTCGCCATTGCCGATGAGCGTGTGCGTCCACTAACCGG
>JANNZB010000096.1:0-8089 GCA_031410395.1 Novosphingobium sp. | reverse complement strand
GATATCAGCACCGCTGCCAGCGCGACAAAACCCAACCGCATTACCCGCTCCTTCATCTTTATGAACTAGTTCGTACATAATGGTTCACAAGACAAGTCTCATTCGCTATGCCTACGACAAAGAATTACAAACGGGAGTTCTAGGTGGCGGGCACTATTCTGGTTCTCAACGGAACCAATCTCAACTTGCTGGGTGTGCGCGAGCCGGAGATTTATGGGCGCGATACGCTCCTCGATGTCGAGATGCTGTGCCGGGTAGAGGCCGAAGCAGCGGGCTATGCGATCGATTTCCGCCAGACCAATGCCGAGCACGAGATGGTCGAATGGCTTCAGGCGGGCCGCAAGAGCCTTGCCGGGATTGTGATTAACCCCGCCGCCTTCACCTATGCCACCTATCCGGTGCTCGATGCGATCAAACTCGCCGATTGCCCTGTGGTGGAGGTGCACATCTCAAACATCCACCGGCGCGAGGCGGAGTGGCGCTCGAAATCGATTATGACGCAGGTGGTGACGGGCATCATTTCTGGGCTGGGGATCAACGGTTATGCCCTCGCGGTGCGGCAGATAATTTGGCTGGCTGGGCGCGCCAAGTGAGTACGGCCACTTCAAGCTGGACGACCAAGTCCGCCGTGATCGTCGCGTTGTGTTTTGTAACGAATATGGTCGACGGGATGGATGTCAACATCATGTCCTATGTGCGCGGGGCGCTGTCAAAAGATTGGGCGGTGCGCGACGATGTGATGGGCTACGTGATGAGCGCGGGAACCTTCGGCATGGGGCTGGGCGCCCTTCTGATCGCGCCGTTTGCTGATCGTTATGGCCGCAAGCCGGTGATCATGGCGGCACTGGCGTTGATGTCTGTGGGCATGATCGCTTGCGGGTTTGTTGGCGCAATCGGCTGGCTGATGGCCGCGCGGCTGGTGGTTGGTATGGGCATCGGCACCGCACTGGCGACGATGGCGGCGCTCGCTGCCGAGGCCGCGCCTGAGGGCAAGAAGGATATGGCGGTAGGTATGATTCAGGCTGGGTTTCCGCTCGCCGCGGTTGCCACCGGTTTTGTCGTCGCCGGCAATGTCGCGGCCCATGGCTGGCAGAGCCTGCTGCTATGGGCGGGCTTGGTGACGACACTGTTGCTCCCTGCTGCATGGCTCATTCTGAATCGCGAGGCGGTTGTAGCGAAAGCGGCGGACCATGCCAACGAAGGCGCGCTCACCACACTGTTCAGCACCACCTATCGCGCGCGAACGGTGCTGCTGTGGGTGGCGGTGTTCTCAGGCCTGATGGTGCTCTATTCGATGCTCAGTTGGATCACCAAGCTCGCAACCAGCGCCGGGCTGTCCGAGGCCAACGGGATTTATGCCGGGGCGTTCTACAACATCGGCGCCTTTGTTGGTACCGCATCTATGGGGCTGCTGGCTTCGCGCATCCGCCCGACGATACTGGCGCCAGTGCTGCTGTCCTTCGCGGCGGTGGCTATGCTGATCTTCGGCAATGCGGCGATGTCGGTGAGTGGGGCGCTGGCGATGGCGTTCCTGATCGGGATGACGCTTCAGGGCGGCTATAATGGCATGTGGCCGATTGCCGCCGGATCTTACCCCACGGCTTCCCGCGCAACCGGAATTGGCTGGGCGATGGGCGTCGGGCGCGGCGGGGCGGTGGTCGGTCCGATCATGGCCGGATACCTGCTCGCGGCCAAGATAGCCCTGCCGATGATCCTGGCGATCTATTGCGTTCCTCTCCTGCTCTGCGCGTTCTGCGCGTGGATGATCGGGAGGAAGCGCCCGCTTTAGTTGATGTAACACATCAGCACGACGCCATTCCTCATGCGACGGTTGACATGTACCAGTTAGTTCATGTACCAACCGGTTAACTGAGCGCCGAGCGGGTGCCAGATTTCTCATGGGAGGGAAAACCATGCGCTCTAAACTGCGTTTCGCCGTTCACACATCTGTTGTCGCGCTCAGCCTGAGCTGGGGCGCTGCCGCCATTGCGCAGACCGCGCCTGCCAAGCCCGCCGCAGACGATACTGCCGCTGACGCGAAAGAAATCGTCGTCACCGGATCGAGCATCAAGGGCGGTGCCCCAGTGGGCTCGAATCTGGTCACTATCGGCCGCACAGAGATGGACAACACTGCAATCCAGACGGTCCAGCAGGTGCTGAAGACCGTTCCTGCAGTGGTCGGCCTCAACAGCCCCGGACAGGGCGGCTTCGGCAGCTTTGACGGCGCGGGGACAAATGCCCCGACAATTCACAGCCTTGGCGCTTCGGCTTCGAACTCAACACTGATCCTGCTCAATGGCCACCGCCTGCCGGTAGGCGGCGCGAATCACGTTCTCGCTGATCCCAACATCGTTCCGCCGATGATGCTCGAGCGGGTTGAAGTGCTGTCGGACGGCGCTTCGTCAGTCTATGGTTCGGACGCGGTTGCGGGGGTGATCAACTTCATCACCCGCCGCAACGTCAACGGATTTGAAGTCAACGTGCAAAAGGGCTTCGGCAAGAATTACGGAACATTCAATGCAGGCCTCGTCGCGGGCAAGACCTGGGACACCGGCTCGGTCGTTTTCGGATATGCCTATTCCAAGCGCGACAACCTGAGCGCGGGCAACCGTGCATTCGCCACCCCCAATCAGGTAGCGCGTGGCGGCTTCAATTTTCAGGACAACTTCTGTTCGCCTGCTTCGCTGGTGGCAGGCGGGCTAACCTATTATTCGCCCTACACAGCCGGCACCGGCGCGGCATTCGTTCCCGGCTCGACTGCCACAGCCTCGGCTATCTCTACTCAGAATGGTCGCTGCGAATATCACAGCGCATGGGATTTGATCCCTTCTGAATTGCGCCACAATGCAATGGTGTCGATCAAGCAGGAAGTCGGCGACAAGCTGACGCTGACTGCCGACTTCATCTATTCAAACCGTGAAAACATCCAGCGCATCTCGCGCGGCACCGCCAGCGGCACGGTCTACAGCAGCACCAATTTGGCCATTCCCGCCGGTAACTCGGCCAACCCTTTTGCAACCACGCCGCTGGCTGCGATCGGTGCATCATCGGCCACCGCCAACTTCGATGGCGATGCCCTTTTCGGCCCCGGAGCAAAAATCATCGGCAAGGACGAGACTTTCTACGGCCGGGTTGATGCCGACTATGCCATCACCGACGCGTGGCATTTCAACGTCGGGACCCTTCTGGGCCGCGACATTTCATCCGTTGAAACGCTAGGCCGGATCAATCCCAGCGGGTACTCGCTAGCGCTAAACGGCAAGGCGACTGCGGTCATAAACGGGGTCAGCAACACGGTTACCCAGACGCTGACGACCGCGAATGCCATAGATGTGTTCGGCACCGGCGGGACATCGGCGGGAACGCTCGCCACACTGACCGATTCGCGGGTTTTCCAGCAGGGCGTGCAGACCATCTGGAATGCCTACGCCCAGCTCGGCGGTGATCTGATCGCTCTGCCTGGCGGCACTGCCAAGATCGCTATCGGCGGCGAATACAGCAGCTACAAGATTGTTCAGGATACAGTCCAGCCCAACGGACTTGGGGCAGCCTCGTTCAATTCGCTTGCCTACGTTCTCAACTACAAGCGAAACGTGAAGTCCGGTTATGCCGAACTGTATCTGCCCCTTATTGGTCCCGATCAGGATATTCCCGGCATCCGCCGCTTTGATCTGAATATTTCCGGCCGGGTTGATAGTTACAGTGACGTCGGATCGACCACCAATCCGAAGATTGCCGCCAACTGGGAAGTGGTTGAAGGCGTGACGCTGCGCGGCAACTGGGCGCGGTCATTCGTTGCTCCAGCGCTGACCAGCATCGGTTCCAACCCGCAGGGCCGCACCGGCGAATCGGGTTTCACCAACGTTGGTGGTTCAGGAACGACCCTACCATACGCAATTTTCCCAACCGCAGCGAACATCCCCGGATGCCCCGCTGCACCTGCAACATCGTGCTCGGTTAGCGGCACCAGCAACGCGATCCAGCTCAACGGCGGCAACGGTAATCTCGTTCCCCAAAAGGGCAAGGCCTGGTCAATCGGTATCGACTTTGCCCCCCCGCAGGTTCGTGGTTTGCGGGTATCCGTTACCTATTGGAACAACCAGCTGCGCGGCGGCATTACCGCGCCGCAGCTGGCGCTGGTCACTGGATCGGCGGCACTCAGCCAATATCTTACCATCTACCCGACCGGAGCAACGACAGCGCAGATCGCCGCTTTGACCAATACCCTGCCGCAAACCGGCACGGTTGGCGGCGGTGCAGGTGCATCGGTTAGCGGAACGGCCAATCCGATCTACTTCATCTATTCAAACCAGCAGCAGAACGTCCTAAACCTCAACGTTTCGGGCGTCGACGTTTCGGCCTCGTACAAAATCGAAACTGACAACTTGGGGACGTTCAATCTTGGTGCCGGTTTCTCACGCAAGACCAAGTTTGATCAGTTCTTTGGCGTTGGTGGACAAGTGTTCAGCGTCCTCGGCTATGCGGGGTACAACTTGACCTTCCCCTCGCTCAAGTATGAAGGCCGTTACAGCATCGGCTGGCAGAAAGGTGGCATTGATGCCAATGTCTTCGTCAATCACACTGGCGGATATACTTTCTATGGCGCCTCAACGGTTACCCCGCGCGTCTTCGTCAATGGCCTGCCATCAAGCGGCGGCGATGCGGTTGCGGCGTTCGTTACCGTCGATGCCCATTTGGCTTACACGATCAAGGATCAGGGGCCATTCAAGTCTGTGCAGCTCTATGTTGATGCCACCAACTTGTTCGATAAAGCTCCGCCGTTCCTCAACGTTTATGGCCTGAACGGCGCGATTGGCTATGACAGCACCAATGCCAGTCCAATTGGCCGGGTTGTCTCGATTGGCTTGCGTACCAAGTTCTGATCATTTGGCGATTCCCGCCTCGGACCGCGACCCGGGGCGGGAATATTCTCTTAGGACAACTGGATTTCAGACTTGATCGATTTGCCTGCATCAGTTGGAACAGGCGCAAGCCGAGCACTGGTTGGGCTTGCCGGACGCAGCATCCTTGAATCGCGCAGTCCATGGCTGCATGAACAAGAGGCCGATGCGCAAGGACTGCCGCTGGCCTATGCGCTGTTCGATTTTACCGACCGGCAATGGTTGGACGATGATCTGGCTGCCTTGTTCGATGCTGCCCAGCGGCTCGGATATGCCGGGCTCAATATCACCTATCCCTTCAAGCAGGCGGCGCTGCCATTGCTCGACGAACTGGCCGAAAGCGCGCAGGGGATCGGTGCGGTGAACACAGTATCCTTTGCTGGCGGGCGCAGGATTGGCCATAACACCGATGTGACCGGATTTGCTGCGGGCTTCCGGCAGGGTCTGCCCGGCATAAATCCCGGCCGCGTGCTGCAGATCGGCTGCGGCGGGGCGGGTTCGGCGACAGCTCACGCCCTGCTTGGCAGCCTTGAGGCTAAAAGTGTGGTGCTCTATGATAGCGACCCAGCCAAGGCCGCGGCGCTTCGGGAGCAACTGGCGTCCTATTTCGGGGCTGGCCGGGTTTCGTCGGCAAGTGATCCGGCAGCGGCAGCGAGCAATGTCGATGGCATTTTGAACGCCACGCCAATGGGCATGGCCAAGTTCCCCGGCCTGCCGATCAGCGCTTCAGCGATTGAGCAGCGCCACTGGGTAGCCGATATCGTCTATTTCCCGCTAGAAACCGCGCTGCTATCCGAAGCGCGCCGCAAAGGCAGCCGCACGTTGGATGGCGGCGGCATGGCGGTGCATCAGGCGGCCGAGGCCTTTTCGATATTCACCGGGCACGCAGCGGATCATGATCGCATGCGCGCCAGCTTTGCCGCGTTCGTCAAAGGGCGCAGCATAGTGACGGCGGCCTGAATTTGCTTAGGGTCTAATCACAGGTTGGAGCGGTTATCGCGATGAAAACCTCTATTGCCACGGTATCAGTTAGCGGTGCGCTAGAGGGCAAGCTGCACGCCATTGCCCAAGCGGGCTTTGGCGGCGCTGAGATATTCGAGAACGATCTGCTCTCGGCACCTGAAACAGCGGCCGAGATCGGCCGTCTGATGGCAGACATCGGCCTCGCCTGCACCATGTTCCAGCCCTTCCGTGATCTTGAAGGCATGCCCGAGCCGCAGCGTGCCAGCGGCTTTGAGCGGATGAAGCGCAAGTTTGCGGTGATGGATCAGCTTGGCACCGATTTGGTGCTGCTATGCTCAAACTGCTCGCCGGTGGCGTTGGGTGAGCGCGCGGCAATGATCGAGGATCTGCACGAGCTGGGCGAGCTGGCAGCGGCGCACGGTAAGCGCGTCGGCTATGAAGCGCTTGCATGGGGGCGGCATGTGCATGATCACCGGGATGCTTGGGCTATGGTGCGCGATCTCGATCATCCGGCGATTGGCCTTGTGCTCGATAGTTTCCACTCGCTAGCGCGCGCCGTTCCGTCTGCCAGCATTGGTGACATTCGGGCGGAAAAGCTGTTCCTTGTTCAGGTCGCCGATGCGCCGGTGATCGAGATGGATTACCTGAACTGGTCCCGCCATTTCCGCTGCATGCCGGGGCAGGGCGATTTTGCTCTGGCTGAATATGCTTCCGCGATCCGCAAGACCGGATATGAAGGTTGGTGGAGCCTGGAGGTGTTCAATGACCGGTTCCGGGCGGGCTCGGCCAGCCAGGTCGCACGAGATGGGCACCGCTCACTGCAATTGCTTGATGATCAGTGCTCACGGCGCCTGGACTTGGAGCCACCAATGCCCGCGCGGGTTAAAACCAGCGGCTTTGAATTCATCGAATTCGCCGCGAGCCACGAAGAGGCAGCGGTGTTCGGTCAGTTCTTCACAGCGCTCGGCTTCGCCCCTACCGCGCGCCACCGTTCGAAGGACGTCACCTGCTGGCAACAGGGCGCGATCAACCTTGTCGTAAACTCCGAGCCCGAAGGCCTCGCTCACAGTTTTGACATAGTGCATGGCGGATCAGTGTGCGCGATTGGCATCGCGGTGGAAGATCAGCAGGGCGCATTGGCGCGCGCAGCTGCGCTCGATATCCCGCGCTTTGCTCAAGCCGTCGGCCCCGGCGAGTGGGAGATTCCCAGCCTGCGCGGCGTCGGCGGCAGCCTGATCTATCTGGTTGACGAGAAGACTCGCGGCGCGATGTGGGCGGAAGAATTTCCGGTGCCATTGGATGGCGCGCACTCCCGTGCCGATCTCACCCGCATCGATCACGTCGCGCAGTCGATGCATTATGAGGAATTCCTCAGTTGGCTGCTTTATTACAGTGCCCTTTTCGAAGTGAGCAAAACGCCGCAGCTCGAAATCACCGATCCTATGGGACTGGTTTACAGTCAGGCGGTCGAAAACATTGATCGATCGCTACGCTTTACGCTGAACGGTTCGCTTGCTGCCCAATCGCTTACCTCACGCTTCATTCAGAACTACTTTGGTGCTGGCGTCCAGCACATTGCCTTTGCGTGCACGGACATATTTGCGGCAGCAGAAAATGCGCGAGCAGCTGGATTACCCTTCCTAGAGATTGGACCAAACTATTACGAAGATCTTGAATCTCGCTTCGGCCTTGATTCCGATCTGGTCGCGCGAATGGCGGCGCTCAACCTGATGTATGACCGGGACGGCGAGGCTGAGTATTTCCAATTCTACAGCCGTGCGGTGGCCAAGCGCGTGTTCTTCGAAATTGTCGAGCGACGCGGCTACCAAGGTTATGGAGCTGCCAATGCCGCCATCCGCTTAAATGCGCAGGCCAAATACCGAGAACCTTCGGGCTTTTGATCGGTCGTACATGCTAAAATCGGCCGGGAAACTTGCAATGGTGCCTGAACCGGACTATTGCTATTTATCATAGCTAAATCCTTGGGAGTAGTTCGTGACGGAATTTAACCGTATAAACCCGCTCACGGGTGAGGCGGCGAGCACAGCCTCCGCAATGAAGGCAGGCGATATTCCGGCGATTGTTGCGCGGGCTGCTGCCGCTTTCCCTGCTTGGGCTTCGCAAGGCCCCAATGCGCGCCGCGCGGTTTTGATGAAGGCCGCTGCCGCGATCGAAGCGCGCAAGGATGCCTTTGTTGCCGCGATGATGGCGGAAACCGGATCGAC
>JANNZB010000095.1:0-2549 GCA_031410395.1 Novosphingobium sp. | reverse complement strand
CTTCGTGCTGCCGCTGCGCGTCATCGCCTCCGGCTACCGCGTGGTCTACGACCCGGCGGTGCATTCGACTGAAGTGTCCAACGTCGAGTTGCAATCCGAGTTCCGCATGCGTGTGCGGGTCGCCCTGCGAGCGGTGCAAGGGCTGGTGCACATGAAGCGGCTTCTGAACCCGCTGCGTTACCCGGGGACGGCCTTCTTCCTGATGTCGCACAAGGTGCTGCGCTACATGGGCTTCGTGTTCCTTTTGACGGCGGCGCTGTCCAACCTCTGGCTCGCCCCGTCGAGCCCCGTCTACCAGGCGCTGCTGATCGCCCACGCCGCCTGCTATGGGCTTGCACTGATGGGGATTGCCCGGATCGGCGGCGGGTGGGTCGGCCGCGCGGCCCTCGTTCCCGCTTACCTGCTCGTCAGCTATGCGGCGTTTGCGCTGGCAACATTCAAGTTCCTGCGCGGACAGACCATGGCCACCTGGCAGCCCCGCGCCGGTTGAACTTATACAGAGTCGGGCGGTCTAGTGCGGCGAAAGGATGCCGCGATGACACCCGAGATAGACGATCAGAACGAGAACTTCGTGCGCTTCATGGATTGCTACATGAAGGGCGCCTCACTTCAGGACATCTACGCCACATCCGATCAAGGGTTTGCCGTAAAGCCACAACCGCAAAGTGCCGATCCAGCCGTCGTGAAGCGGCGTCAGCGTTCAGGCCGGGTTCAGTTCATGCGCATCTTCGAGCACATGAAGAACATCGTGGAGCCGATCGAAGCCCATATCGAACTGGCCGGGAAGCAAGTTCTTGACTTCGGTTGCGGCACGGGAGCGCTTTCGATTGCGCTCGCCCTCAAGGGCGCATCGGTGACCGGCGTGGACCCAACGCCCGTCTCTCTAGAGGCGTGCCAGTAACGCGCGAAGTATTTCAACTGCGCTGATCGCTTCGAGCCTTGCCTGGTCGGTGCGGCACCCGGGCTGCCGTTCGCGGACCAGAGTTTCGACATCGTGATTCTGAACTCCGTGATGGAGTTCATTCCCGAAGATCGGGACCGGTACGTGCTGGATTTCCTGCGCCTCATCAGACCGGGCGGGCATCTGGTCATCTCCACGCAGAACGGTCTCTTCCCGCTCGACTACTACACGCGCAAGTGGTTCCCGCTGTTTCGCCGCAAGGCCATGGTCGCCGCGAACCTGCCCTACGGCGTGACCTATTTCGAACTGATGCGCTGGATCCGCAAGTCACCGCGACAGGTCGAGAACCTCAGCGCCCGCAACCTCTTCAACTCGGTCGACAAGCTCAGCAGCCGCATCGAGGCTGCCGGCCGCGTGCGTACCGCGCGAGCACTGCGCGTCACGAATCGGGCCTTCAAGGCCTGCTGCCGCGCGCTGGGTGTTCCGTCTGACATCCTGCTTCCTTACGCGACCTACCTATTTCGCGTGACGGCGTAGCGCCGCATTCGCCCCGGGGGCTTTCAAACCCGTGCGCGGGTCGAAAGCCCAGGGTGGATGCCCCACCCTCTACCGCACCTCAGTAGAGCCCGACAGCTGTGGAGGCCAGTTGGCCGCAGGGAAAGTCCAGGAAGGTCCCGTAGCCCAGCGGCCACGAGAACCAGCGCCGAACGGCGGCAACGCTGGCGCTCATTTTCAATCGATACAACAAGGCAAAGACACCGGAGCGGTAGGCCCGAACCTGAACCGTGAGCCGCGAATCCTTGAAGAAGTGTCGCTTGTGGTCGTAGTCGCCTTTGAGCATGTCGAAGACCTGGCAGTTCTCTTCGATGGCGCTCTCGATGGCATAGCCGATCAAGGCCTGCCCGGGGCTGGCGTCCGAGAACGCCGGGTCGAAGCCGCTCTGAAAGTAGAAAAGGGTGTCGTTGAACTTGAAACAGTAGAGGATCGCGATGACGCTCCCCGCCGCCTCGAGCACGTAGAACCGCAGCCGATCGCGGCTGTACGTCGCGTCGACAAGCGCCGCGTGAAACGACAGATAGGCTTCCGAGGAAAAGCTGTGCTGGGCAGCGCGCTCCTGCCAGCGCAGCCTGTGCAGTTCGGCAAGACGGGTAAACAGTGCACAGAGTTCGCCGGCATCGGAGCACAGCCTGAACTTGGCTTGCTCCAGCTTCTCGAACTTGCGCCTGTTTTGCCGAATGGCCTGTCGCCGGCTGGCGCTGAGGCCGGTCAGATAGGCATCCCAACTGCACGGGAGTTCGCCGCGCGTTATGCGCGCTGGCTGGCCGACACGCACGGCACAACCTCGCTGCCGGCAGTTCGCCAGAAGCGCGATGGTGAACGCGGCCTCCGGTCGCAGCTCGGTCAGTTGCAACACGTCCCAGCCCTTCAGGCCGTGCGCCACATAGTGTGCCAACCGGGTCGATACCGGCCCCGAAAGCGCAGGGTCGATCAGCGGATCGAGGTAGTCGGGCGAGGTGTCCCCGCCTGTGCCGACAAAGCGGAGCTTGCGCACAGGAACGAGGCCGAGGTAGTGGTGCCGCCGAATGTAGAGAGGAAGGATTCCAACGACCTTGTCTGCGACCCGCGCGATCACGACTTTCAACGAGTG
>JANNZB010000094.1:0-1977 GCA_031410395.1 Novosphingobium sp. | reverse complement strand
CGGCCAAGCTGGCGGTCGGCTATACGCTCGACGAGCTGACCAACGAGATCACTGGGGCAACGCCTGCCAGTTTTGAACCCAGCATTGACTATGTCGTCACCAAGATCCCGCGCTTTGCCTTTGAGAAGTTCAAAGGTGCAGAGCCGCTGCTCTCGACCGCGATGAAATCGGTTGGAGAGGTTATGGCGATTGGCCGCAATTTCAAGGAATCGATGCAGAAGGCGCTGCGGGGGCTTGAGACGGGGCTCGATGGCTTCAACCGGATGTCCAGCCTTGAAGGCGCAGGCCGCGATGAGATTACCGCTGCTCTTTCGCGCCAGACCCCGGACCGGCTGCTGGTTGTCGGCCAGGCCTTCCGCGAGGGCTTCAGCGTGGAGGACGTTGCAGCGATCACACATTACGATCCGTGGTTCCTGCGCCAGATAAACGAGATCATTGCTGAAGAAGCGGCGATCATGCGCGATGGATTGCCGAATGATGCTGCCGGCCTTCGGCGCGTGAAGGCGATGGGATTTTCCGACCAGCGCCTGGCAACTCTGGCAATTCGCTCGGTAGGATTGGCTGGTGGGCTTGGCGAAACCATGGCTCCGCGCAAAGGCCTGCTCCACGATGCGGTGAAGGCTATGGCGGGGGCCACTACTGCCCAGGAAGTTTGCCAGCTACGCCACCGGCTTGGCGTCCATCCGGTGTTCAAACGCATCGATTCCTGCGCCGCCGAGTTTGAAGCGGTCACACCCTACATGTATTCGACCTATGAAGCGCCCACATTTGGCGCCCCTGAATGCGAATCCGCGCCGAGCGACCGCAAGAAGATCGTCATTCTGGGTGGCGGCCCCAACCGCATCGGGCAGGGGATCGAGTTCGATTACTGCTGCGTCCACGCTTGCTTTGCGCTGGCTGAGGTCGGTTACGAGACGATCATGATCAACTGCAATCCGGAGACGGTTTCCACCGATTATGACACATCGGACCGCTTGTACTTCGAACCGCTGACGGCTGAAGACGTGCTTGAAATTCTGCGGGTTGAGCAGCAGAACGGCACGCTGGTTGGCGTAATTGTTCAGTTCGGCGGGCAAACCCCGCTCAAGCTGGCACAACCGCTCGAAGATGCGGGGATCACCATTCTGGGCACTTCGCCCGACGCCATCGACCTTGCCGAGGACCGTGAGCGGTTTGCCAAACTGGTCAATGATCTAGGCTTGAAGCAGCCGGCCAACGGCATCGCCCGCAGCCGTGATGAGGCGGTTGCCGTGGCCGAACGCATCGGTTTCCCGGTGCTCATGCGCCCCAGCTACGTGCTCGGCGGCCGGGCGATGGAAATCGTTGATTCTGTGCCCCAACTTGACGATTACATCGCCACCGCCGTGCAGGTTTCGGGCGATAGCCCGGTGCTGATCGATCAGTATTTGCGCGATGCCATCGAATGTGATTTCGATGCGCTGTGCGATGGCGATCAGGTTGTGGTGGCCGGTGTGATGCAGCACATTGAGGAGGCTGGCATCCATTCGGGCGATAGCGCCTGTACCCTGCCGCCCTATAGTCTCGCGCCCGAGATCGTCACCGAAATGGAACGTCAGGCAGAGGCGCTGGCCTTCGCGCTTGGCGTGCGCGGGCTGATGAATATCCAGTTCGCGGTGAAGGGATCGGACGTCTATCTGATCGAAGTCAACCCTCGCGCGTCACGCACGGTTCCGTTTGTCGCCAAAGCCATCGGTCAGCCAGTCGCCAAGATCGCCGCGCGGGTGATGGCAGGCGAAAAGCTCTCAACCTTCCCGCCATTCAAGCGCGAATTTGATTATATAGCGGTCAAGGAGGCGGTGTTCCCCTTCGCCCGCTTCCTCGGTGTCGATCCGGTGCTTTCGCCCGAGATGAAATCAACGGGCGAGGTGATGGGCATTGATCGCACATTTCCGATTGCCTTTGCCAAGGCGCAGCTTGGGGCTGGAACATTGCTTCCTGATCGCGGGTTGGTGTTCG
>JANNZB010000093.1:0-3815 GCA_031410395.1 Novosphingobium sp. | reverse complement strand
CCCATATCGAGTTCGAGCGTGTCAGTGAAAATCGGATCGGCCACGTCGGGTTCAATCCAGAAACCTTGCTTTTTGGCATAGGCTTCAACCAGCGCGATCTGATCTTCCTCGCGGCCCGTCAGGCGCAGGTAATCGAGCGTCTTGTCATCGATGCCGAAGAAGCCGCAGGTTGCACCGTATTCGGGCGCCATGTTGGCCAGCGTCGCGCGGTCTGACAGACTCAGCGCGGCAAGGCCTGGGCCGTAATATTCAATGAACCGTCCGACCACGCCCTTGGCGCGCAGCATCTGGGTGCAGGTCAGCACCAGATCGGTGGCGGTTACGCCTTCCTGAAGCGCGCCTGACAGTTTGAAGCCGACAACCTCAGGGATCAGCATCGATACCGGCTGGCCGAGCATCGCTGCCTCGGCCTCGATCCCGCCAACGCCCCAGCCCAAAACGCCGAGCCCGTTGATCATCGTGGTGTGGCTGTCAGTGCCAACGCAGGTATCGGGATAGGCAACCAGGGCACCGCTCTGGTCCTTGGATGTCCACACGGTCTGCGCGATATTTTCCAGATTTACCTGATGACAGATGCCAGTGCCGGGGGGCACCGCATAGAAATTGGCCAGGCTTTTTGATCCCCATTTGAGGAAATCATAGCGCTCCATATTGCGATGATACTCGATCTCGACGTTTTCTTCGAAGGCTTTGGCATGGCCGAATTCATCGACCATCACCGAATGGTCGATCACTAGATTGACAGGCACCAACGGGTTGATCTTGCTGGTATCACCACCGAGCGCCGAAATGGCGTCGCGCATCGCCGCCAGATCAACCACGCAAGGCACGCCGGTGAAATCCTGGAGCAGCACGCGCGCGGGGCGGTATTGAATTTCGTTTGACGATTCGCGCGAGTTCTTCTGCCAATCTGCAACCGCCTGAATATCAGCGGTGGACACGGTGAAACCGCCATCTTCAAACCGCAGCAGGTTTTCCAGCAGAACCTTCATCGAGAATGGCAGGCGGCTGACGTCGCCGATCTTCTCGCTCGCCTTGGCCAGCGAGTAATAGGCGTAGTCCTTGCCCCCCACCGAAAGCGTTGAACGTGTGCCGAGCGTATCCTGTCCGACCTGAGTCATACCGCGTGTTCCCCTGATGCTGGAGCCCTGCGGATAAGCACCGTTTCGCAAGTGCAGCAGAGCTAATCGTCGGCGCTGCCGATGCTCGTTTGCGCCGCCGCCGTCAAGAGGAGGATAGCGCGGAAATCGAGCGAATTGGCGCTTAACCCGCCACACTTGGCTCCGCCTGCCGCGTTCCGATCCAGCAGCCTGCGACGATCAGCGCCACCCCGCCGAGCGTCGCGCGCGTGATGCCGTCGTCAAACCACAGCCAGCCCATCAGCGCGGCCCAGACAAAGGCGGTATATTCAAGCGGCACCAGCGCCTGCGCTTCGGCGCGGGCATAGGCCCAGGCGAGCAGCATCAGCGACACGGTCGCGAGCAGGGCGGAACCAGCAATATCGCCCCACACGGCCCCCTGCGGCATCACCCAGAGCCAAGGAAAAAATGGCAGCAGGCAAAGCGAGACAAACAGATTCTGGAACACCGCGACTTCATCGGGAGAAGCCAGCTGCGCCTGTTTGCGTTGCAGAACGAGGTTCCAGGCATAGAGCACGGCGGACAGCAGTATCGCGGCGATCCCGAGCCCAGCCTCACCCTCCATCCCGCCATCGCCCAGCCTTTCCGCCGCGATCAGCGCAACGCCAGCAAAACCGAGCAGCGAGGCGGTGATGGCCTTGCGCTGGATTGTCTCACCCAGTGTGAATGCGGCCAAATAGAGCGCGATCAGCGGCGCTATGAAGCTGAGTGCCATGCCTGGCGCCATCGGCGTGCGAACGAGGCCGTAGAAAAACGTGGTCGCCATCGCGGCACCCACTACACCGCGCAAGGCGTGGAGCTTTAACACCTTCGCCTTTGGCATACGCCCACCGCGCCAGCGCCAGATCACTGAAATGATTGTTCCCGCGAGCAGCGAGCGCACCAGCATTGCGCTGTAAACCCCGCCCGCCATCCCAGCGCGCTTCATCAAAGCGTCCATCACCGAGAACAGCGCGATGGCGAGCACGGTGGCGGCGATTGGCAGCGTCGGGTGGTGTCGGTCCATCGCGCAGGCATAGGATGTAGCCCCCGCCGCGTCACGCCACCGGCGGCGATTCATCCCCGCGAAAGGTGCGATAGTTGATGGACGGCAGCGAAACGGGCATTAGGGGAGCGGATCGCGTTCGCCTTCACGCGCGGCCACTTTTTATCACTGCGGGATTTTCATGATGTCGTTCAATGCATTTCAGTTGTTGGGTTCAGCAGCGGCAATGGCGTTTGCGCCGACGGCGATTGCCGCGCCGGCGGTCTCCGCACCATCAGTCTCTGCGCCATCAATGAAGCCTGCCCCGGTTTCAGCCGCGCAGCCGGCAATTCCGGCGCAGGTGCCCCCTGTCCCGGCGGTGCCGTCGGTGGTACCAGCCGATTCGCCGGCTATGCCAGTCACTCCGGTCGTTCCTGTAATTCCGCGTGATGCGCCGCTTGTCGCGCCAGTGATGCACTGGCCGCTCGCCGATGCCAGAACGCTGCTAAGCGTGATCGCGACCATCGGCAACGAAGGCCTGATCCCGGCGGACTACAAACCTGACGCGCTCGAAGCGGCAATCACAGCTGGCGAAAGCGCCGATCTTGATGCCGCCGCCAGCACCAGCTTTGCCTGGCTGGTCGAGGATCTGCGCGATGGTCGCACGCCGATGAAAGCGCGGCTGCAATGGTTTGCCTTTGACAAGGACCGCGATGTAAACCCGACCGACAAGGTAATGGCCGCCGCGCTCGACAATCACGATATTGGCGGCGCGCTGTTTGCCCTGGACCCCACCTATCCTGACTATGCCCTGCTGCGCGAAACGCTGGCCAAGACTCCCGAAAAATCGGTCAAGGTGCGCGATTCGATCCGCGCCAATATGGACCGCTGGCGCTGGTTCAGCCGCGATCTGGGCGAATTTTACCTGATGACAAATATCCCAGAATTCCAGCTGCGGCTGGTGCGCAAGGACCGCATTGTGCGCACCTATCGCACGATCGTCGGCAAGCCGGGCAAGACGGCAACGCCGCAAATCGCCGAACTGGTGCAGGGGGTGATCTTCAACCCGACATGGACCGTGCCACAGTCGATCGTCGTTGGCGAAGGGCTCGGCACCAAATACGGCAGCGTCGCGGCGGCCAAGGCGGCGGGCTATGCGATGACCAAGTCTGCCGATGGCACGATCACCATGGTCCAGCAACCGGGCCCGGCCAATTCGCTCGGCTTCGTCAAGCTCGACATGCCCAATGCCCACGCGATTTTCCTCCACGACACCCCGAGCCGGGGTCTGTTCGTGAAGGATTTCCGTGCGCTCAGCCACGGCTGCGTGCGCACCGAGGGGATCAAGACACTGGCGATAGCACTGGCGATGATCGGCGGCGGTAAGACTGCTGACGAGGCGGCTTTGATCAGCGACTCGCGCAAGTACACGCGCGTGCCGATGGATAAGCGCCAGATGCCGGTCTACATCGGTTATTTCACCATGGCGCAGTCAATCGACGGGCTGCTCAAGCCGTTCGCCGATATTTATGGGCGTGACAATGTCGTGGTCGCCAGCTTCTCAGCCCCGCGCGCGCTCAAAACGGGCCAGCGGATGATCGACGAGAAAGTAGTCGCGATTGCTGAACCGGGGGTTTGATAGGTTGGCTTGATATCGCCAGCCCTACTTTTTCCGTCATCCTGAACTGGTTTGTGCAAGCACGTCTTCGACT
>JANNZB010000092.1:0-4736 GCA_031410395.1 Novosphingobium sp. | reverse complement strand
GCGAAGGCATGGTGCTGGCCGCCTCGCATGCAGACGAGAAGGCGCAGCCGGGCCTGTTCGTGCTCGAACCGCACCCGGGCGCCGACGATCGGCTTACTGGCTTCAGCCGCTTTGGCCGAGGGAACTAAAGGCCTTTACGAGCCAATCCACGGCTCCGCGCCTGATATTGCCGGACAGGACAAGGCCAACCCGATGGCGACAATCCTTTCCGCCGCAATGCTGCTGCGTCATTCGTTCGGGATGGAAGCAGAGCCTGCGTGGATCGAGGCGGCCGTTGCCCGCGCGCTGGCAGATGGCATTCGCGGCGGCGATCTTGGCGGAACCCACGGCACCGGGGCTATCGGCGATGCTGTGCTCGCGCGGCTCTGAACGTAACCGGGAATTAACCATCCAAAGGCATGGACAAGTTGAACAGCGCGGGCGAAATGACGGCGATGACAGACAGCAATCTTCAGCTCGCGGTGGTCCTCCCCACCTATAACGAGCGCAAGAATATCGCGACGATGGTCGAGCGGCTGGATAAGGCGCTTACCGGCATCGCCTGGGAAGTTGTGATCGTTGATGACAACAGCCCTGATGGCACGTCAGACGAAGCGCGGCGGTTGTCACTCACCGATCCGCGTGTGCGCTGCATTGAGCGTATCGGCCGGCGGGGTCTCGCTTCGGCGGCGATCGAAGGCATGTGCTCCACCGCCGCGCCGGTTGTTGCGGTGATGGATGCCGATCATCAGCACGATCCGATCCTGCTTCCGCAGATGCTAGAGGCGGTCACTTCGGGTGATTACGATCTCGCCTACGCCTCGCGCTTTGCAGAGGGCGCGAGCACCGAGGAATGGGGGCGGCCAGACCGGGTCAAGGCCTCAGGCTTTGCCAACAAGCTCGCCAACAAGGTCACGGGCGTTCAGCTTTCCGATCCGATGAGCGGATATTTCATGCTCAACGCTGATCTGCTGCGCGCCGATGCGCACCGGCTTTCGGGTGTTGGCTTCAAGATCCTGCTCGATATCCTCGCGACGGTGGACAAGCCGCTGCGCGTCAAGGAACTGCCAATGAACTTTGCCGCGCGGGCTGAGGGCGAATCGAAGCTCGATCAGACGGTGGTGTTCGAGTTCCTCATCGGGCTTTACGACAAGTGGCTGGGGCGCATCATTCCCACACGGTTTGCCCTGTTCGGCACTGTGGGCGCGATGGGCGTGGCGGTGCAACTGGGCGCGCTGTGGATAATCCAGAAGGCCATTTTCGGCGAGAAATTCGTCTATGGCCACTGGCCCAAGGAGACGACCTTTATCGTAGCCAACAGCCTGGCCGCGATCATCGCCATGTCCTTTAATTTCGTTCTCAACAATGAACTGACCTATTCGGACAAGCGCCTGCGCGGATTCGGCCCTTTGCTGCGCGGCTGGGCGCAGTTCGGCCTTACGTGCTCGCTGGGCCTGCTCACCAACATTGGCGCATCGACCGCGCTGGTGCGGATCGGCTTTCACGAATTCGTCGCGGCAGTGGTTGGAATTGTTCTCGGTTCGGTGTGGAACTTCGCGCTGTCGAGCAAGTTCGTCTGGGGCAAATACTAATCCGCGACGAACCCCTTCCACCCGCCCATGTAATCAATGAATGCAGGCCCAAGCGCTTCATTTTTGAGATAGTCACGGGTAACCGGTGTCGGCAAGGCGGCAAAATCTGGGTCAGCCAGCGCGCGCTTGGGAAAGTCGTGGTGCAGCACCGCAGCTCGACCGATAAGCACAAAATTCGCGCCCAGATCCAAGCATTCTTGAGCTCTCGCAGCATCCATGATCTTCCCTGCCACACCAAGCCTTGCTGAACCCCGCCCTAACTCGGTGAAATGGGCGATCAGCGGACGGCCATCATTGTGCGCGGGATCGCTGGGTGTCTTGAAGCTGTCCCACAGCGACATGTCGAGATAGTCGATAAGGCCGCCGGTCATGAACTCTTCCGCCAGCTGCTTCGATTCGCCAAAGTTGATATTAAACCGCTCAGGCGAAAGCCGCAGTCCAACCTGGAAGCCCTTGCGCGTCGCGGCACGAATTCCGGCAACGATTTCGCGTATCAGCCGGGTGCGGTTGTCATAATTGCCGCCATAGCAATCCGCGCGCAGGTTGTTCACCGGATCAAGGAACTGGCACAAAATATAGCCGTGCGCGCCGTGAATCTCGACGCCGTCAAACCCGGCTTTCTCGGCCCGCAGTGCGGCAACTATGAAATCTTCACGCAGTTCCAACACCTCAGAGCTTGTCAGCGCCCGAGATCCGTTACCCGGTTCTGCAAATGGCCCCTGTGGCGCTTCGCCAATCAGGTCTGCCGGGCTGCGCAGACCAGCGTGATGGAGCTGGACGGCGCTAAGCGCGCCGTTTGCTTTGAGCGCGTCTGCCAGACGGGTCAGGCCGGGCAGGTGATCATCTGACCAGATACCCAGCTGCCCCGGAAACCCCTGCCCCTGCCGTTGCACGTGGGCGGCGCAGGTCATCACCAGGCCAAAGCCGCCCTCTGCCCGCTTTACCAGCCAGTGAAACTCGTCATCGGAGAGTGTGCCATCGGCATGGCTCTGCGTGTTGGTCATCGGTGCCAGCATGAACCGGTTGGCCATCGCCGGGCCATGATCGAATGTCAGGGGCTCACAAAGTCGGTTCATGTTTGGAAGGGGTCCATGGTTGTCACTACCGCCAGCTTGCCAGCCACATCCAAGGGACATAACTCAGCTTGCCCGCAAGCGGCCCGGCTGAAATGATTGGCAGGAAAAATGCCCAAACCGCCATATTCGCCGCCATCACAGTCATTGCCAACAAGCGCAGCCGCCTGTCACTCTGCAGCCATAGATGATCGGTCGCCAGCGCCAAGCAAGCCATCAGGAAGGTTCCCGGCAGCAGATAATGGTAATAAAACTGGACCGGCTTGCCATTGCCCACCCACATGCCAATCGACACCAGGTAGAGAACGGCGAAGGCTAACGCATCGTAGCGCCGCCTTTGCACTCCCGCCCACAGACACCAGAGCAGCGCCAGCAAGCCGCTCCACATTGAAACTGGATTGCCGATCAGCAATACCCCGCGCTGCGCGCCATCGATGTACTCCCACAAATACCAGACGCCGCGGTAATTGATCACCCATTGCCACCACACGGTCATATAGTGGTGCTTCTTGATCACCGAATCCTGCAACCGAATCATGTACATTTGGTACTCGATCGGATGCCACGGGCTTGCCGGTTTGTGCGCATAGAACCATGTCGGCGCGAAAGTCGCAAAATAGACAAGCAGCGGCAGCACCCCCAGCCACAGTGCGGCCTCGATCAGGCTGATCCCCGGCACCGGCGGGCCTATGGTAGTCAGTAAAAAGCGCTTGCCTTGCAGCCGGGCGCGGATCGCCAGAAGCGCCAGGCCGGGGATCATCGCGGGCGCAATTACTGACCATTTAGCCCCCATTGAAAGGCCGAGAAATACCCCGGCCAGTGCCAGCCGCCAGCGCCCTTGTGCGGGGTGCCGCACCGCGCCCGCCACTTGCCACAGCGCCATCATGCAGAAAGTGGCCATGAAAATATCGAGCATGGCGATGCGGCTCTGGATGAACCAGGCGAAGTCGGTGGCGAGCAGAATTGTGCCGAGCAAGGTCGCCAGCCGCCGCCCGCTCGCCAGCCACAGCGTCCGCGAAAAGGCGAACAGCCCGATTGTGCCGAACAGCGCCGGCATGATCCGCCAGCCCCTTGGCGTGTCGCCGAACAGGGCAATCCCGGCGGCGATCAATTCCTTGCCGACCATCGGGTGTTCAGGGTTCTGCGGATGATCGAGCGACAGCAGAATCCGCGCTGCCTTCACATAGTGAACTTCGTCGAAATAAATCTTTGATGGGATGTGCAGGCGAAACCAAAGGATCGCGAGAAAGGCGGCGCAAATGCCCAGGCACCAGCGCCAGGGGTCACGTTCGGTAGTGGGGAACACGATGCGCTGCACGAGGAAGGCGGATAAGAGGCGCAGGGGCGAAGCGCAACCCGCTTGCTCCGTAAGCTTCAGCCCCCTAATGCCCATCCCATGAAGCGCAGCACCGGACAGAACCGCGATATTACCTCCAAATGGCGCAGCGCCACGCGCGCGGTGCGGGGCGGCACCTGGCGGAGTGAGCAGGGCGAAACGAGTGAGGCGATCTTCCTCACCTCGGGCTATTGCTACGATGACGCCCACACCCCCGCCGCGCGGTTTGCCGGAGCGGAAGCGGGGATGACCTATTCGCGCACGCAAAACCCGTCGGTGCAGATGCTTGAGGAACGCATCGCGCTGATGGAAGGCGCAGAGGCTTGCCGTGTGCAGGCATCGGGCATGGCGGCGATGAGCACGGCGATGCTGTGTCAGCTTTCGGTTGGCGATCACATGGTCGTGGCGCGCGCCGCCTTTGGCCCGACGCGGTGGATTACCGATAACCTGCTGCCGCGCTTTGGCATCGAATGCACAGCAGTCGATGGCCGCGATCTCGATCAATGGAAGGCGGCGATCCAGCCAAACACCAAGGTGTTCTTCTTTGAAACGCCCGCCAACCCGACGATGGACATTGTTGATATTTCGGCGGTCTGCGCGCTGGCGAAGCAACATGGCATCCGCTCGGTGGTGGACAATGCTTTCGCCACATCTGCACTGCAACGTCCGCTTGATCTGGGTGCAGACGTCGTCGCCTATGCTGCAACCAAGCTGATGGACGGGCAGGGGCGGGTTCTGGCGGGCGCTGTTTGCGGC
>JANNZB010000091.1:0-4611 GCA_031410395.1 Novosphingobium sp. | reverse complement strand
TGCAACATTAACCATAGCATCTCTACGTAATCTTTAGCATGACCCCAATCGCGCAATGCGTCTAAATTGCCCAAGTACAAGCAATCTTGCAAGTTAAGCTTAATGCGTGCTAAAGCGCGTGTTATCTTACGTGTAACAAATGTTTCACCGCGAGCTGGCGATTCATGATTAAACAAAATACCATTACAAGCGTAAATAACATTAGCCTCACGTTATTTTACGGTAATCCTATAGGCATAAAGCTTGGCTACCGCGTATGGACTTCGAGGATAAAATTGTGTGGTTTCTTTTTGAGGCGTTTCTTGTACTAGGCCGTAAAGCTCTGATGTTGAGGCCTGATAAAACCGCGAATGCTTTTCGAGGCCCAGAATGCGGATCGCTTCGAGCAAGCGCAGCGTGCCGATGCCATCGGCATTTGCGGTATATTCGGGCGTTTCAAAGCTCACCGCGACGTGGCTTTGCGCTGCGAGGTTATAGATCTCGTGCGGCTGGGTTTCCTGCACCACGCGGATCAGGTTAGTCGCGTCGGTCAGATCACCGTGGTGAAGGACAAACCGCTGGTGCTCAACGTGCGGATCCTCATAGATTTCCTCGATCCGGCCAGTATTGAACGAGGACGATCGGCGCTTGAGGCCGTGGACGGTGTAACCTTTATCGAGGAGCAATCGGGCCAGATAAGCCCCGTCCTGCCCGGTAACTCCGGTGATCAGGGCTACTTTGCCCGCCCCTTCGGTATCGGTCATTGCGGAAGATCAGTTTTTCTTGGGGACGCTGAATGTACCGCTTACCCGGCCGCCGCGCGAAGTCCCTTGGCCGCCGACACCCGATGACGAACCGGAACTGCGGCCATCGACGCTGGCAACGCCGCTGCTCAGATCAATGACGATGCGCCCACCATTCAGCGTATCGCCGCCTCGGTCCAAATGGACATTGCCCGACATGGTGATCACCCGCGCATTAAAATCATATATCGCCACGTCCCCGCGTGCGGTCTCGCCGCCGCGAGATACGACTACACCGCCGGTGGCATCGATACGCTGTATTTTCAGGCTTCCGGCATTGCTGTAAGCGACCAGCGTGCGCGCCGCTCTCATTTTGAGATCGCCCTGCTTGATATCGACATTGCCTGCCAGAATCACCCGTTCCTGTTTGTCCTGCAGTTCAATGCGGTCCGCCGCATAGCTTACGGGCGCGTTGCTGTTGAAGCCAGCAATCGCCTGCCCCTGGGCAACAAAGCCGCCCGCTACCAGCGCGATTACCGAGCCGACAATCGCACCGCCGAATAACGAACGAAGGGCGAGCGAAGGGAGCGAACTAGCGGTCATGGCACTGCTCTAGGCGATTCCGGCGGCAAGGTGAAGCCCTCTGGTTCGCGCATCTGCACTATCGCAGCCGAAGGGCGGAAAGCAGCGTCTGTTTTTCCTGCAGCAACCACAGGATCGAGACGCCGCTGACTGCGGCAACCAGCGCCAGCCCGGCGATAACCCGCGTTCCATCTCCAAGCTCGAGCCCGACACCGAGGCGGATGGCTATGGCGAAAGCCGCGATCCCGGCAGCTAACAAGCCGCCGGTTTCCTTGAGGAGACCGCAAAACTGCGCGAGCAGCAAATCATCAACCGCCACCCGCACGGCAAAAGCGATGGCGGCACCGGCCAATCCCATCCACGACATCAACGCGACCAGCAGCAGGCAATAGGGCACAACTTCGATAACGTGGGCCGTCGCCAGCAGGCGCGGCTGCCCCACTGCGGTAAGGTGCGTGTAACAGGCATAGCCGAGCACATTGATCCAGAAGCCGGTAAGGACAATCTGCCCGATCAGCGATGCCTCCCCGGCGAAAGCGCGGCTGATCCACAAAGTGAGGAACGGGTGCATGAACACCGTGCCGAACACCATCGGGGGTGCGCAAATCGCGGCAACGGCATAAAGGCCGCGGCGGCTTAAGTCGCGCGCAGATTTTGCGTCTGGCGCGCCGGAAATGCGCGGAAACAGCGCCTGTAGCAGCGCCGAGGGCACGAATAAGGAGCGTTCAGCCAGCTGGTAGGGCACCGAGTAGTGGCTCACCTGCCGAACCCCGAGTAGCGATCCGATCAGAAACCGGTCGAGCGCGGCGATAATCGGAGAAATCACACTCGACAGCGTCATCCAACCGCCGAAAGAGAACAATTTGCGCGCCTCCGCCCGGTCAAACGCCATTTGCCAGCCCTTCGTAACCCGCGTCACTACCACCCCAAGAAAACCGCCGAGCACCAGCAGACGCGAAGCATAAAGCGCAGGCAGTACCACGGTCAGACTGGGCGTTACCCAGATTGCGACGGCCAGCGGGACAAGCTGAGTCAGTGTGCCAAGAACCACATTAACCAGGTTCATTTCGGCAAACCGCCCTGCCCCTTGCAGCGCCCCGCGCAGAACGCCGGTCAGCAGCATGATCGGCAGCGCCAGCACCAGCCAGACAACGCTCTGGCGTATCTCGCCCATCAGCGCGGGCGGAGCCTTCATGCCATGATCGACAAACAGCAGCGCAACCGGGAAAATCACCAGCGCCCCGATCAGCCCGAGCCCAAGGTTGGTCGCAGCTGCAGTCCAAAAAATTCGTTGCCGCTTTTCCAGGTCGTCCGCCGGACTCGCAGCGATCCGGTGCGCGGTAGCCGTGCTCAACCCGAAATCAAACACGCCAAAATAGCCAAGCACCATGGCGATAAGCGCCAGCACGCCATAGCGCTCCTCGCCAACAGCATGGATGTAGGCTGGTACAGTGAGCAGCGAAACCACGGTCGGAACCAGCGCCGAAACGATGTTGTAGGCGGTGTTGCGGACGACGCTCATCGGCTGCGCATTAGCGCATCGTGTTTGCCCGCGCCAACGGTTGCGTCACGTTCAGCGTCTTTATTGAGCTGACCCTCAAACGCTACGAGGGTCAGTCCGACTCCCGTGAAAAGCACACTATCCTGCACCTATCGCGCTGGATTGCGCAGCTTGCCCGGCTGCATCGTAAAGCGCGCGCGGCCCGACAGCGAGACCGTCCGGTTCGCGAGATCAGCATCAATTTGTCCGGCGCTGAATGTTCCCGACGGCACCGTGCCCGAAACCCCGCCGGTGCCGGTGGCGCGCTGCTGCTTCAGATCAATGCTGACATTGCTGGTGGTGAGGCGATAGCCGTCCGCGGAATTGAATTCGACCGGACCGTGGATGTCGACCTTGTTGCTATCATAATGGAACAGGCCGTCGGGCGCGCGCAATTCAGCCGGTCCATCGGCGAGCAACATGCGCGCGGCAAGATTGCGCATTTCGACCTGGGGGGTCGCGGCGCTGCGCTGAAGCGCAGATCCTGCGGTAAGCGAAAACGCCCTGCCCTTGTTGTCCTGCCCGCGGTACATTGCCTGTTCCAGCCGCACCCGCTCCTGCGTTACCGCCACCCGGTTGCGATCGAGCAGAAAGCTGACCTCGCCGCGCGGAAACATCGGCGCAATAATCATAACCGCCAGCACGGCGCCAACTCCGCCGGGCAAAGCCTTGGCGAGAAAGCGCACCGTATGGTCATGCGATCCGCCGGGCAGGGCGAAGATGCGGCGCTTGTCGCGGATAATATCAGCGGCCTGGGTCATCGGGCTTGTTCGGTTCTTGGCCGCATCATTCGTGGCTGAAAATGTCCTTCTCGGCCCATCCGGCAAGATCGAGCCGGGCACGCACGGGAAGGAAATCAAAACAGGCCTGCGCCATTTCAGTGCGATGCTCGCGCGCCAACCGCTCCACAAAGATAGTGTGCATGGCATGCAGAAAACGCACATCGGACGCGGCATATTCACGCTGCGCTTCGGAAAGCTCAACCCCGCCCCAATCGCTCGATTGCTGCTGCTTGGAAATTTCCTTGCCCAGCAGTTCGCGCACCAGATCCTTGAGCCCGTGCCGATCCGTATAGGTACGTGTCAGCTTGCTGGCGATCTTGGTGCAGAACACCGGCGCGGCGACCACGCCCAAATAGTGTTCAATTGCCGCGAGATCAAACCGGGCGAAATGATAGAGCTTGATACGCGCTGGATCGGCCAGAACCGCCTTGAGGTTCGGCGCATCAAATTCGCTGCCGGGGCCAAAGCGCACCAGATGTTCATCGCCATTGCCATCGGAAATCTGGAGCAGGCACAGCCGGTCACGCGGGGTGATGAGCCCCATCGTTTCGGTATCGACAGCAACCGCGCCCGGCGCGAGCACGCCTTCGGGGAGATCCTCTTCGTGGAGATAGACAGCCATATAGGCTAAGTGCTTAGGCTGATCGGCGCCCGGATGAAAGCCCCGAACCGCAGGAAGAGCCGATGCCAAACAGCGATGCCGTGCCCGAGAATTGGAAGACGGCGCTGGACCCGGTGCTGGATACGCCCGAAGCCCGGCGGCTGGGTGGGTTTTTGAAGGCCGAAGAGGCGGCGGGCAAGCACATCTATCCGCCGCGCGGACTGCGCTTGGCCGCGCTGAACCTTACCCCGCTCGATCAGGTGAAGGTCGTTATTCTCGGGCAGGACCCCTATCACGGACCGGGGCAGGCGCATGGACTGAGCTTTTCTGTGCGCGAAGGTGTGCGGGTGCCCCCCAGCCTCGCCAATATCTACAAGGAGCTGG
>JANNZB010000090.1:0-3660 GCA_031410395.1 Novosphingobium sp. | reverse complement strand
CGCCCGGTGCACGAACTGATTTCCAGCGGTGCCAGCAATGCGGCGATTTCGCCCACCGGCCTGGAAAACTTTGACGCCATGGGCCGGGTGATTTCCGCCCAGGTGTTTGATGAGAAACATCGCGGCCAGTTCGTTCCTTGCGCGCCAGCCAGCGCAAATGCGGCCGACGATGCTTGCGCCACGGCTGCGCTCGCACCGCTGGGCCATTACCTGTTCCGCCGACCATTGAGCAGCAGTGAGACGGCGTTCTACGCCAAACTTGCTGGCGATGCGGCGGGCAAATCTGGCTCGTTCTGGAAGGGGCTGGAGTTGTCGCTCGGCGCGATGCTGGTTTCGCCGAATTACCTTTATGTTATCGAGCGCGGCGAGCCTGATCCTGACAATCCCGGCAGCCTGCGGCTCGATAATCAGTCACGCGCAACGCGGCTGGCGATGATGTTGTGGAATTCCACCCCAAACGCCGCTCTGCTCAAGCTGGCAGAGGACGGGCGGCTTACTGATCAGGCGCAGCTCAACGCCACCGCCGCAGCAATGGTCAATTCGCTGCGCTTTGAACAGGGCGTTCGTGCCTTCTTTGCCGACATGTTGCTGTTCGAAAAGTTTGACGATCTGGCAAAAGACCCCATCGTCTATCCCTATTTCAATCAGGAAGTTGCCGCCGCGCTTCCCGAACAGACGCTGCGCTCGATTACCGATCTGTTGCTCACACGAAACGGCGATTACCGGCAGATTTTCACCACCAATCGCACCTTCATGACCCGCGTTCTCGGGCCACTGTATCAAGTTCCCGTCCACCGATCGAGCGGTTGGGAGGCGCATGATTTCGCCTCGGGCGAGGATCGCGCTGGGATACTTGGGCAGGCCGGGTTCCTGTCGATCTATTCGCATTCGGGCCGAAGCTCACCGACTCTTCGTGGCCGCGCGATCCGTGAAGTTCTGATGTGCCAGCCGGTGCCCAATCCGCCGGGCAACGTCAATTTCACCGCTGTTCAGGACGTCCATAATGCGGCCATGCCAACCGCCCGCAATCGCCTGATCACCCATGCCACCGACCCGACCTGCGCTGGCTGCCACAAGATCACCGATCCGGTTGGCTTGAGCCTTGAGAAATTTGACGGCATCGGCGCGTACCGGGTGCGCGAAAACGATGCAGCGATTGACGCCTCCGGCCAGATCGACGGCACCGATTTTCAGGGTGCGCAAGGGCTGGGCAAATTGCTCGCCAATAATCCCGCAACCACCGAATGCGTCGCCAGCCGGGCGCTTGAATATGCGCAGGGCAAGCCATCGGAGGACGAGGCGCTGATCACGGCAATCACCAAGAAGTTTGGCGAAAACGGCTATTCAATCCGCTCGCTGTTCCTGCAAGCCGTCACTTTGCCTGAAGTCTGGCGGATTAAATCCGCCGCGTTACCCGCACCGGCGCAGGTTAGCCTTGCTGCCCCCGCGGGCGCACCCTCGTTCACGCCAAGGAGATAGCCGATGGCCTATGATCTTTCACGCCGAACTGCGTTGCGGGGCCTGCTCAATGGGGCAGGCGTAGTTGTCGGGGTGCCGCTGCTCAATGCGTTCCTCGATGGCAATGGTCAGGCAATGGCGGCGACTGGTGCGCAGGTGCCAGTGCGCTTTGGCACGTGGTTCTGGGGCCTTGGCGTCAATCCCAACCGCTGGTTCCCGACAAAGGCCGGGGCGAACTACGATCTGAAACCTGAACTGCTGCCGATCAAGGCGTTGCAATCGAAAATCAACATTCTCGGCAACTTCAACGTGCCGCTCGATGGCGCGCCCAACCTTCCGCACAACACCGGCGGCCCGGCGATCCGTACCGGACGTGCGCTCACCGCCGAGCGCGGGCTTCCGGGTGAAAGCTTTGACGTCACCATCGGCGATCAGATCGGCAAGCGCAGTCGTTTCTCCAGTCTTGAGATGTCGTCCTCCGGCGATGCCCGCAATTCGCTTTCCGGGCGCGGCGGCGGCAACCTCAACCCGTCAGAGGTTTCGGCAGGCAGCCTTTATCAACGCGTGTTCGGCACCGGGTTTCAGGACCCAAACAGCGCCAGTTTCACCCCCGATCCGGTAACCATGGCGCGGCGGTCGGTGCTTTCCGGTGTCACCGAACAGCGGCAATCTCTGATGGGAGCGGTTGGCGCAGAGGACAAGATCAAGCTCGACCAATACTTCACCTCTATCCGCCAGCTTGAAAAGCAGCTCGATGTTGCGCTGACCAAGCCCGAGCCGTTACAAGCCTGCATCGTCCCACGCAAAATCCCTGAACTTCCGGTCAACGCCGAGATCGAAACCGTGATGAAAAACCACGAATACATGACCGATCTTCTCGTCATGGCGCTCGCCTGCGATCAGACGCGGGTGTTCAACATGATGTTCAACAACGGCGCAAGTTCACTCACGCGCATCGGCTCGACCATTACCCATCACCAGCTGACGCATGAGGAAGTGCTTGATAACCGGCTGGGTTATCAGCCCGAAGCGACATATTTCCTCACCCGGATCATGGAAGCCTGGGTCTATTTCGTTTCGGCGCTCGACAAGGTGCAAGAAGGCGATCGCACGCTGCTTGATAACACGCTGGTGCTCGCGCATTCGGAAACCGAATTCGCCAAATTCCACACTATCGACAATATCCCGATCATGACTGCGGGCAGTGCGGGCGGGCGTATTAAAACTGGCATCTATGTTGATGGCATTGGCACGCCGGTAAGCCGGGTTGGGCTGACCATACAGCAAGCATTCGGGGTGCCGGTGGACCGCTGGGGAACCAAATCGCTGGAAACCAACCGGGCGATAACCGAGATTGTGGCGTGAGGCTGACGATTGGCTTGGCGGCAGCGCTGATCGCTGGGCCTGCATTTGCCAGCGATTCCCCGCCCGAACCGCAGCCAACGACGATCACCGCGGCGGCAGTCGCGCTGTTCGGCCCGGCAATGCATGTCAGCGATGTCAGCAAAGCCGTGAAATTCTACACCGAAGCGCTTGGAATGCGGGTGGTGATGGAAATGGGCCCGACCAATCGTCATGAAACCATGCTCAACTTTGGCGCCGATCCGCGCCAGCCGGGGCTGATTCTGCTCAGTGACAGCACGGCAAAGTCGCCGCCGAAAATCATGCAGAGCAATGGATTTGACCGGGTAGTGATGCGGGTCAATGATCTTGGCGTGCTGGCGATGCGTCTGCGCCGTCTGGGTTACACCATCACTGAAGTGCGGGACGTGGCGATGGGCTATCGCATGGCAGTGGCAACCGATCCAGATGGCTATAAGCTCGAACTGGTTGAGACCGCACGAAAGGGCCAATAACATGCTTTCGAACCGGCGCCGCTTCATCGCACTTGCCGCTGCCGCGCCTTTTACCGCACTTGTTGCTGCCAAGGCGCTGGCGGCTGAGGCAACTGCATGTTTTGATCCCGCCTCGCTGCCAATGTCGCAGAAACGAATGCGCACATCCGTGCAGTTCGCCGCCGTCTCGCCAGATCCGGCCAAATGCTGCGAGCTGTGTGCTTTTTTCAAGGCAAGCCAGCCCGGATGCGGTTCGTGCCAAATCCTGGGTGGGCCGGTTTCGGCGGGTTCGCTTTGCAGCTCCTATGCGGCCAAGCCCAAGTAATGACTGAGAGCAGCCAGGCTACTCACCGCGACGCCGTTCTCG
>JANNZB010000089.1:0-5480 GCA_031410395.1 Novosphingobium sp. | reverse complement strand
CACCCAACGGAATTGTACGTTATGGGTGGCCGGGTGGGGGAGCGGGCTGGCACCGCCTCAAACAAGATCGCACTTAACCCTGCCTGTTCATTGCCCGGATATGAAATCTCGGGCAGTCTTACCGTTCTACCCTCCCGCCCTCTGCGGGCTACCGAAAGCCAAGTCTGATGCCCAGCTTTGCCCAGAGCCTCGAAAAGACGCTGCACAACGCGCTCGCCAATGCGGCGGAGCGCGCGCACGAATACGCGACGCTTGAGCATCTGTTGCTCGCGCTGATCACCGATCCCGAAGCCGCGCAAGTGATGACCGCCTGCGGGGTTGAGCTTGATGAGCTGGCCGAAGTGGTCAAACAGTACCTCGATCAGGAATACCAGTCGCTTAAGACCAGCGAGAAAGGCGATCCCGCGCCCACCGCCGGTTTCCAGCGGGTGATCCAGCGCGCGATCCTGCACGTACAATCATCGGGCAAGGATACGGTCACCGGGGCAAACGTGCTTGTCGCGCTGTTTTCTGAGCGCGATTCTTACGCCGTCTACTTCCTCCAGCAGCAGGACATGAGCCGCCTTGATGCGGTGAGTTTCATCAGCCACGGCATCGGCAAAGGCGGCAAGCGCATCGAAGAACGCGCCCCCAAGGGGTCTGAGGACGTGCCGCAAGCCCCCGCCGCCGAGGAAAAGGCAGCGAGCAAGGACGGCAAAAAGGATTCAGCGCTCGATCAGTTCACCGTCAACCTCAATGAAAAGGCGCTTGCTGGAAAAGTCGATCCGCTGATCGGCCGCGGGCCTGAGGTTGACCGGACGATCCAAATCCTGTGCCGCCGTTCGAAGAACAATCCGCTTTATGTTGGCGATCCCGGCGTCGGCAAAACCGCGATTGCTGAAGGTCTCGCGCGCAAGATTGTTGAGGGGGATGTGCCTGAAGTGCTGCTTCCGGCGGTGATCTATTCGCTCGATATGGGCGCGCTGCTGGCGGGCACGCGCTATCGCGGCGATTTTGAAGAGCGGCTCAAGCAGGTGGTTTCCGAGCTTGAGAAAATGCCCGATGCCGTGCTATTTATTGATGAAATTCATACGGTTATTGGTGCCGGCGCGACCAGTGGCGGGGCCATGGATGCCTCCAACCTGCTCAAGCCTGCGCTCTCCGGTGGCACCATGCGCTGCATCGGATCGACCACTTACAAGGAATTTCGCAACCACTTTGAAAAGGACCGCGCGCTGCTGCGCCGGTTCCAGAAGATCGACGTCAACGAGCCGACGATCCCCGATACGATCAAGATCCTCAAAGGCTTGCGCTCGGTGTTCGAGGACCATCACAAGGTCCGCTACACCCCTGATGCGATCAAGACGGCGGTCGAGCTTTCGGCCCGCTACATCAATGATCGCAAGTTGCCCGACAAGGCGATCGACGTGATCGACGAGGTCGGCGCGATGCAGATGCTGCTGCCGCCAAGCCGCCGCAAGAAGATTATCACCGCGCGCGAGATCGAACAGGTGATCGCGACGATGGCACGGATCCCGCCCAAATCGGTCAGCTCCGATGACAAGAAGGTGCTTGAGCATCTCGACCGTGATCTCAAGCGCGTAGTCTTCGGGCAGGACGAAGCTATCGGCCTGCTGTCGACGGCAATGAAGCTGTCCCGTGCAGGCCTCCGTGATCCAGATAAGCCGATTGGTTCGTTCCTGTTCTCAGGCCCTACAGGTGTCGGCAAGACCGAAGTGGCAAAACAGCTCGCCGCGATCATGGGCATCCCAATTCAGCGTTTCGACATGTCCGAATACATGGAACGCCATTCGATCAGCCGATTGATCGGTGCGCCTCCAGGCTATGTCGGGTTCGATCAAGGCGGTCTGCTCACCGATGCTATTGATCAGCAGCCGCACTGCGTCCTGCTGCTTGACGAAATCGAGAAAGCCCATCCCGATCTGTTCAACATCCTGCTGCAGGTGATGGATAACGGCCGCCTGACCGACCACCACGGCAAGACGGTCGATTTCCGCAATGTCGTGCTGATCATGACGACCAATGCCGGGGCCAGCGATATGGCGCGGCAAGGCATTGGTTTTGGCGATGTTTCCAAGGCCGACGCTGGCGAGGAAGCGGTCAAAAAGATGTTCAGCCCCGAATTCCGCAACCGGCTCGATGCGATTGTGCCGTTTGCCTACTTGGGCACCGAAGTTATCGCCCGCGTTGTCGACAAGTTCATCCTGCAACTCGAACTGCAGCTGGCCGAGCAGAACGTCCACATCCAGTTCGACAGCGATGCCCGCCTGTGGCTCGGCAAGCGCGGCTATGACAAGCTCTATGGCGCGCGGCCAATGGCGCGGCTGATCCAGGAAAAGGTCAAGCAACCGCTCGCCGAGGAACTGCTGTTCGGCAAACTGGTTCACGGCGGCGAAGTGCAGGTTTCGATCAAGGAAGACGCACTCAATTTCGAGCTGACGCCTGCGCCGCCAAAGCTGGTCAAGAGCAAGAAAAAGCTGCCGCCACCTGCGCTTGTCAAAAAGCCGAAGTCCAAGAAGGCAGAGAGCGCGGGCGAGGCGGATTGATCGCGAGTCCCAGCGCGCCTTACATTTGATCTAAATCGACCTGCTCCCCCGCGTAGGCGGGGGCCTCAGGAGGCTGGGCGGAAGCTATCGCGACACGCCTGATGCACCCGCCTTCGCGGGGGAGCAAAGTTTGGTTCACATTTGCTGCCCCGCGGTTGCGCCCCACGAAGTTGCGCTGCGCAACTTTTCCCTATCTTTGACCCGCCAACGCAGCCCGGTGCATCTTCGCGTTGATGACATAGCCGCGAACTCCGTCCTGCATCTCGGCCAGATGCATATCATTAAGATCGCGCATGAACGCAGCGGGCCTGCCGCCCCATAGCTGGCGCGAGGGGATGCGCTTTCCGGGAGTCATCATCGCCCCTGCCGCAAGCATCGAATCGCTTTCGAAGTGGCAGCCATCGAGGACGATCGCACCGATGCCGACGAATGCGCGGTCTTCGAGCACCGAACCGTGGAGCATGACCATGTGGCCGATCAGCACATCATCACCGATGATCGTAGGCAAACCTTCGGGGCGTTTGGGCTTGGGGCTGTCAACGTGGATCACCGAACCATCCTGAATGTTGGTGCGCGCGCCAATGATGATGCGGTTGGCATCGCCGCGCAGCACGCAGTTGTACCAGATGGACGAATCCGCGCCGATCTCGACATCGCCGATCACGTGGCAGCCGGGTGCAATCCACGCCGAATCGTGGATGCGCGGACTCTTGCCGCCGAATGACGCAATCGTCACGCCTGGTCTATTTGTCGTCATTGGCGGGTTCCCATGAAATTGTGCCAGCGCACATAGGGCAGGATCGAGGTGTGGTCATCAGTCCACACGCGAGGCGCTGGCGGTGTGAGCGGGCGCCACGGCTTGTCAGGGGCGAGCGCTGCTATACGCCGCATTTGTTCAGGATCACGCGAAATAGCCACCCAGGTTGATGCTGTGAATTCACTATCCGGATCGGGGGCATCGTCACGTGCCAGAGCGAACAGGCGCCGAGCGTGAACTTCTGCGGCGAGCGGCGGTTCGAGTTCGATAAAGCGGTTCGATATGTTGACCATCATGACACCATGCGGCGAAAGCGCGCGCAGGTAGGTGCCGAAAGCCTCATGGGTAAACAGATGGAGCGGCACCGAATCGGAAGCAAAGGCATCAACCGCCAGCAGATCAAAACTGCCCGGAGGTGCGGAGGCGATCGCCAGCCGCGCATCGCCTATCACTACCGGTGCATTCGGGGCGCAGTTCTGCAAGTAGTTGAAAGTGCCATCGCGCGACATGTGCAGCACCAACGGGTCAATTTCGTAAAATGTCATCGCCCCGCCTGGCCGGTGGAAGCAGGCGAGCGTTCCGACACCCAGTCCAAGTACGCCAAGCCGCGGAGGGGCCGTGAACAGCGATGAGCCATTGCCGAAAACGATCCCGGCACCAGCGCCTGCGCCATAATAGGTGAGCGGTGTTTTGATCAGCGCCGGATCGGTCGACTGTTCGCCGTGGATCGTCGTGCCGTGCGCCAGCGAGCGGATATGCAGTGTCGGATAATCGCGCACGGTATAGACGCCATAATAGGACCGGCTGCGGATGTGATCGAGCGAATTGCCGATTGTCTCAAACCCGCCCTGAACCAGCATCAGAACGAGCACCAGCGCGGCGCAAAGACCACGCCACGGCACCAGTGCCAGCCCCAGCAGCGCGGCACCCCCTGCCCAGATCCAGCGATAAATCCCGGCGTCTACCAGCGTGTTGGTGTCATAAAGCCGCCACAGACAGAACGCGGCCGTGGACGCGAGCACGACCATCCCGGCCCGCGCCATTTCCGGTTCAAGCCCCGGCATCCGCCGCCAATCGAGCAATTCCGCGCGTGGGAGCAGCAGCGCGGCGGCAAGCACCAACAGCGGATGTTCCCAAACCCAGTCGAACAGCGCGGGCGCGACCAGCGCGGTGAATATGCCGCCGAGCGCGCCGCCTGCCGACATCACCAGATAGAACAGCGTAAGCCGTTCGGGCGCGGGGCGCAGATCATAGAGCCGCGCGTGGAGCGCGGTGCAGATCAGGAACAGCAGCAGCAGCGATGCCAGCACCGGCGCGAGGCCGCTCGACCCGCGTGAGATCATCGCCATGCCGCCAGCGGTGAGCATCGCCAGCCATGCGAGCACGGACAGCACATTTGCTGGCCCGCGCCGCTCGGCAAAGGCGGCGACGAAGCTGAGCAAATAGAGTCCGAGCGGCAGCACCCAAAGCATCGGCATGGCGAACAGATCGGTGGTCAGATGCGTGGTGGTAGAGAGCATCAGCCCCGATGGAACGGTAGCGAGGGCGAGCCACAGCAGGATGGTTCGGACGGCTATGGGGGCAGTGACTTGTGGCGAACCGGCGCGCGGCTGATCGGCAATTCGCCAGCGCGCCCAAGCACAGAGCGCAACAAGTCCGATCAACACGGCATAGCCCAGCGTCCACGCCCAGCCTTGCTGGTGCAGCGACATCAGCGGTTCGGCTAGCAGCGGGTAAGCAATAAGACCGGCAAAACTGCCGATGTTTGAAGCGGCATAGAGCGCCCAGGGTGCGCCCGCTTGTGGGTCGGCAGCGAACCAGCGCTGCATCAGCGGGGCTTGTGCGGAAACTGCAAAAAACGTTGGTCCAATTGATAGCCCCAGCAGCAGCGGCACCCACACAACCTCGGTCCCGGGGCTTGGCGGCGGCAGGGCGACCAGCCCGACGGGCAGCGTCAGCCCGGCCAGCAGCAACAGCCCGATATGCACCGCAGCCTGCCGGCGCATGGGCAGCCGAGAAAGCGCGTGGGCATAGGCATAACCACCGAGCAGCAGCGCCTGATAGACCAGCATCGCGCTGTTCCACACCGCCGAAGCACCGCCCAGCCGTGGCAGCGCCATCCGCGCGACCATTGGTTGCACGAGGAACAGCAGAAAGCTGCCGGTGAGGATTGTGGC
>JANNZB010000088.1:0-4650 GCA_031410395.1 Novosphingobium sp. | reverse complement strand
GAAATTCAAGGTGCCGACGCGTATTTCCTGCGAGGGGGCCGCCGCCGAACCGATCGAGATCAGCGAAGAAGTCGAGGTTTGCGTCGTGTTTGTAAAGGTCGCCACCGCGCCGGCGGCATTGGGAACACCGCCCGTCCAGCGCGCCGCGTCGGTCCAGTCACCACTCGCAGGTGTCGTCCAGTCGGGCATCTCGATCACTCCACACAATCAGGAAAAATTGGGTCGCTTCATCTCTTTAAGATAGTGAGACTATTTAAGTCAATCGAGGGTCCACGTATTAATAGCCCTGCCAATCAGAAAGGATCGGCGAAGCAACCGCGCTGGCGCTCGCGGCGGCTGGGGCAACCGTTGCGGTATCGGCGCGGCGAGCGGACCGGCTGGCCGGGCTTGTCGCCAAGATCGAGGCGATGGGCGGCAAGGCGCTGGCACTGGCCGGAGACATGGCGGTGGAGGCCGATGCGGTGCGCGCGGTGGATGACACCGTGGCGCAGCTCGGTCGCATCGATATCCTGATCAACTCTGCCGGGATCATGGAATCGGGCGGAATTGAGGGCGCAATTCTCGATATTTACCGCAAGGTGATGGACATCAACCTGATGGGTACGGTTTACACCTGCCACGCGGCAATCCCGCACATGATCGCGCAAGGGCAGGGCGATATGATCACCATATCCTCGCTCGCGGGGCGCAAGGGCGGGGCGATGACCAATGCCTATTCGGCGAGCAAGCACGCGGTCAATTCGATGACCGATGCGCTGCGGCAGGAACTGGGAGGCCGCAATATCCGTGTCTCGATCCTGATGCCCGGCGCTACCCGCACCGAAGTGGGCGATTCGATCAGCGATCCGAACTGGCGCGCGGCGATCCAGGCGCATGTCGCCAAGGACGGCGTGGTCGAACCGAGCGAGATTGCCGATACGCTGGTGTTCATGCTCGCCATGCCGCGCCACGTGAATATCTCGGAAATATGTGTTCGGCCGACTATCGATACGACGGCTTGAGAGGGAACTTTTGCTGCCTGATCAGCCTTGCTCCCCCGCGAAGGCGGAGGCCTCAGGCAGCTAGGCGGAAGATCGCGTCCGAAGGCTTGAGGCCCCGGGGGAGCGAGATTTTATGGTTTAGGCACTTGATGCCTTAGTGGGAGAATGGGCAATGGCAGGCAGGCTTGAAGGCAAGATTGCGGTTATCACGGGCGCGGGGTCGGGGATGGGCAAGGCGATGGCGCACCGGTTTACCGCCGAGGGCGCAATGCTGGTGCTCGCGGACATCAGCGGCAAGCAGGATGAAGTGGCCGCTGAAGTCGGTGACGGCGCCATCGCGGTCAGCTGCGACGTTGCCGATGAAGAGCAGGTCAAGGCGCTGATCAAGGCTGCGGAGGACCACTTCGGAAAGGTCGATGTGCTGTGCAACAACGCCGGGTTCGGCGGCGGCATGGCACCGCTGCACAAGCAGACCGCCGAGCACTGGGACAGGATCCACAGCGTCAACATTCGCGGGGTGTTTCTTTGCATGAAATACGGCATCATTTCGATGCTCGAAAACGGCGGGGGTTCGATCGTCAACACCGGTTCGGCATCGGCGGTGATCGGCTGGAAGCACCACGGCGTCTATTCGGCGGCCAAGGCAGGGGTGCATCAGCTCACCAAAGTCGCCGCGCTCGATTATTCGCACCGCAACATCCGGGTGAACGCGATTGCCCCGGGGACAATGTGGACCGGGCTGGTCGCCACCTCGAAAGAACACGACACGCCGCCGCAGGGCTTCCCGACGCTCGCGGGCATTCCGATGGCGCGCTGGGGAAGCGCGATGGATATCGCCAATGCCGCGCTCTATCTGGCGAGCGACGAGGCTGCCTATGTCACCGGGGTTATCCTGCCGGTCGATGGCGGATATTCTATCGGCTTTTCCGGAATGGGCGCTGAACGGCCCGGCGTGACCACAGCTGAACCTGAAGCACTGTGACAATATCTCTGATTCATGTCGACTTTTTGCAATACTGTGGCAATTGTTCAGCCTCTGTAGCACTGTGAGCATCAGACGTGTTGCAGGAGTATTCCCAGTTCATGCAAAAGGCCCGGAACGCCAGCCGCATCCGCAATCGCGGCTTTGAAGATACGCACAAGACGCTGATCGCAACCGCGGTTCGCTTGCTGGCGGAAAATGGTGTTGAGGCGCTATCAGTCTCGGCGCTCGCGCGCGCAGTCGGACTCAACCGGACGACGATTTATTACCACTTTCCCGATCGTGAAGCGATGGTGCGCGCGGTCAAGGACTGGTCGACCGAGCAGTTGGCGAAGGGAATGCAACTGGAAGCGCCGCAGGGCGATCGGATTGCGCATATCATAGGATTTGTACTGGAAAATCCGCAGCTTATGAAGCTTTGGATTGATGATTTCATCGCTCCGGGGGACATTCGTGATCGCTATTCGCGCTGGGATGAGCTGGTCAGCGGGCTTCAGCGCAGTTTTTCAGCCAACAATCCCCAAGATACTTTCGATGCCGAAGTCTATGCCGTGATGATGCTGGCCGGAGCGATAATCGGCCCGCGCATATTTCAGAACAGCGTCGCTCAAGCCAGCGACATCGAAACCATCAGGCAGCGTTTCATGGTCGAACTGCGTCGTCAATTCGGAAAGGACGGAATGCGACAATGATGTCTGCTGAACAGGCGCTTCTGCCGCCAGCCTTCTCCGCGCTTGAGCCGTTTGTTGCCGAATGGGCGCTACCCACCACGGCGGAGCGTGCGGAAAGACGGGGAGGCAGCTCCGCCGAGGCGCGCAAGGCCTTCTATGCAGCGATGAACCCGCTCGCCGCCGCCGCAATTACCGCGCTCGATGCCAAGCCGCTGAGCGATCTTGATGCGGGGGAACAGCGTTTGATGAACATGCTGCTCGCCTTCGCCCACGTCAGCCTCGCGGTTGAAATTCAGGGGGATGCTGAGGCCAGGCACACGCCGTGGCGCAACCGCATGACGATTACGCAGGCACCAGCGGATAGGGCGGGTTGAGGATAGCGCCGTATCCTCGTGCTTCCCCTGTTAATCTAAGCGAGGCCTAAACCAGCCCTGCATGCGCCAGGGCCTTGTCCACCTGAGCCCGCGCTGCATCGCTGCATTTGACCAGCGGCAGGCGCAGATCGTCGGTCATCCAGTCGAGTGTGCGCGCCATTGCGTATTTTACCGGGGCGGGCGAGGCATCGCAGAACATCGCGTAGTGCAGCGGATAGAGTTTGTCGTTGAGTTCACGCGCGAGCTTGAGGTCATTGGCCTTGCACGCCGCCTGAAATTCCGCGCACAGCTTTGGCGCGACGTTGGCGGTCACCGAAATGCAGCCAATCCCGCCCGCCGCGTTGAACGGCAAGGCGAGTTCATCGTCGCCTGAAAGCTGCCAGAATTCAGCTTTGATCCCCATGCGGTGATCGGTGACGCGGGAAAGATCTCCGCTGGCGTCCTTGATGCCAACGAACCGCCCCGGATACTTGTTCGCCAGTTCGCACACGGTTTCCGGCTTGAGGTCCGTCACCGTGCGGCCTGGCACGTTATACAGCACGATTGGCAGGTCGCTGTGTTCAGCGAGGTAACCGAAATGCGCGAGCAGGCCCGCCTGACTTGGGCGGTTGTAATAGGGCGCAACGCATAGCGCGGCTTGCGCGCCGCACTTCTTGGAAAAGTTCATGTGCAGCAGCGCGTTCATCGTATCGTTGCTGCCGCAGCCGGCTATCACCGGCACGCGGCCTGCCGCCTGTTCAACGCAGACTTCGATAACCCGGTGATGCTCAGCGTTGGACAGCGTTGAGTTCTCGCCCGTGGTTCCGCAGGGGACGAGGCCCGATGAGCCGCTGTCAATCTGCCAGTCGACGAGCTTGCGAAACGCCTTCTCGTCAAACGCTCCGTCGCGAAAAGGAGTCACCAGAGCCGGAATTGAACCGGAAAACATGGACATTATCCCGTATATTGGCCCAAGGGACGCGAATTGCTGGAATTCCGCTCCTCGGGGCTTGAATGTTCACGCCCCTGTAAGGTCTGTTTGCCGAAAATGTCCAGCATGGTAAAATTTCGCCTCTCCAGTGCCTTGTTGATTTGCGCCAGCCTGAGCGCGCCAGCCTTTGCCGAACCGGTGGTGCAATCCTTGCCGCCGGGTTATCAGCCTTCGGGGCCGCTTGCTCCGCCGGTGCCCTATTCGGCGCCTACGCCTGCGACTGCCCCAATGGTGGTGCCAATGTTTGGCGGCGGCGGCGAATGGGACACCGCGCGCGCCACAGCGCGGGCGGGCCGCACGGCAGATATGGCGATGGCAATCGAGCGCTGGAAGATTCTCAGCCGCACCGATGCGGGCGATTTCAGCTCTTATGCCGGCTTCATTTTGTCGAACCCCGGATTCCCCTCCGAAGAAAAGCTGCGCCGTAATGCGGAAAAGACGCTCGACCGGGAAAGCATCGATTCTTCGCGGCTGGTCGCATTCTTCGATCGCAAGCCGCCGCTGACCAATGCAGCGCTGGCGCGTTATGCCCTGGCGCTTTCAGCGATGGGGCGGAGCGAAGCGAAAGCGAAGGGGCTCAGCGCCTGGCGCGGCGGCTCGATGGGTGATGCCAGCGAGGCGGCAATTGCCGGATGGCTGGCGTCAGTTTGACGCCAGCCGATCAGGACGCGCG
>JANNZB010000087.1:0-2958 GCA_031410395.1 Novosphingobium sp. | reverse complement strand
ATGCGCGTTGCGCTCCGCGGCCTCTGCCGCCGAAGCATCGTCGAGAGAGGCTGCAACCTCGAAACGGCCGATGATGAAGACGTCGCCTGACCTAATTACATAAGGCACCGGCAAGCGAGCATCTTGGCCCATCAGGAAGGTGCCGTTTGTGCTCTGGTCGACCATTTCATATTGATCACCGGCGAACCGCACTTCACAATGGCTCGATGAAATGTAGCGCGTCGGGTCGGGCAGGCACCAGTCCGAGGTTGGGATCCGGCCTATCCTGGCACCACGCCGGTCAAGCACCAGCGAAGACGGCGAGCCGTTCTCGAGAGCAGGGACATTACGGATCGTCAGGGTCAGCGGCACGAAGCACACCATGCCGCAATTGACTGTGCGCCGCCAGTCCTGAAACGGCCGACATTCATTGCGCCGTTAACATGGCCTCGCCGAATTCGCCGATCTGGCCTAGCGCGGCATCGGGATCGGCTTGGGTATGGGCACCAACCAGCAAAGCGGCAGCGCACAGCGTCGCACAGGCATCTGCAGGTGGCTGCACCGGAGCGAGACCTTCGGGCGCCAGCGACCCTCCCGAAAACCACACGCCAAGACACAGTAGTTTTGCTGGCGTATCCTTCTTGACTGTTTCCGCTGCATCGCCCGCAGCTCTGCGGAGCGGGTCTTCAGGATTGTCGATCCACTGCAGCACGGCCACGACCAGCGGATCTCCACGGTCAATCAGGCCGGTTGAAATGGCAGAACGCGTTGCCCAAGCCACGCAATCATAACGAGACATCGCATGCGCCATAAACTCTACCGCAGTGCCCAAATCGCCGCTTTGCGCCAACTGGGCATACCAGCCATGAAGCGGTTGGCCGACCGATTCACTGGTAGGCACTTCGGGATCGACGATCATCATTATCTGACCGGCATCTGACCAGGTCGAGCGCGTCCAAGGTGCGTTGTTTGCCATGCTAGTTGATCATTACCATTGCGCCTTTGGCAGTGAGTAGTGCCTGGCCTTCTACCTCGGTTTTGCCAGCGCTGAGCTTGGCCGTTGCTTTACCTTTCATGTCGAGCAGCGTGGTCGCCATTTTTAGCGATGCAGGATCAAGTGTGATCGAAGTCTTCCCCACCTTGATCGTGATCTTATTTTTGGCGGTAATTTCAATTGAATCGCCAGCATCAATTACGATCTTTTTCTTGACCTTCAGCGTATCGTTCGAATCGATTTTAACGTCGCGATCCTTGACCACCTTGATCGTCTCGGTTCCTTTGACCTCTTCCTTGCGGTTCTGCTTAATCAGGATTGTCTCGTTTTCGCCTACTTCCTCCTGACGGTTTTTGCCGACCTTTATCTCGACATTACGGCCGACGTGGTGGGTTTCATTGTGGCGGACCCGAGTGTTTAGATCTTTCTCGGCGTGGATGAACAACTCTTCTCGGCCTGTCGCATCTTCAAAGCGGAATTCGTTCGCACCTGGCATGCCGGTATCCAGCCCGATGGCTTCAGCAATCGCCAGACCCTTGTCCATCTTGTAAGTTTTGGTGCGCCAAACTGCCCGGGTTTTGTTGGCAGGCAGTGCATAGATCGGCATGTGCGAAGCGTTGAACACGCGTCCGACGACAATCGGACGATCGGGATTGCCGTTGATGAAGTCAACCAGCACTTCGTGCCCAATGCGCGGCGTTATAATGTTGCCGAGCCCGCCCGTCTGCGAAACGCGGAGCCAGCAACTGCTCTTGTCATCAAGCTTACCGTTGCGATCCCAGTGGAACTGCACTTTTATCCGACCAAATTCGTCGACGTGAATCTCCTCGCCTTTTGGTCCGGTGACAACGGCGGTTTCCGGCCCCTTGGCAGCTGGGCGCGGGGTTACAATAGGTGCGCGGAACTGCATATCGTCTGGGATCGCGGTAAATTCGATGTGGGTTTCACCGGCGGGCCCACCTGAACGGAATTGTTCGCTTGACAGGTGGCAGCGGCAACTGGTGATCAGGTACTTCCGATTGAAGCGAGCGTTGGTGTGCCTATCGAGCGCCATGACATAGCCAGGCAGGATTGCGGCGGACCTGCTGGTCCCTTCGTAGCGGAGGCGCTGGGCGCGTCGCGATTCGAGCAGCACGTGGCTCAAAGCCTTGCCGTCGCTCTCCTGATAATAGCGACCCGGCCAGCGATAGATTTCAATCGCATCTTCGTCATGCGCTTTGCTGTCCTCACAATGGGCTTCGCGTGGTTTGCTCGGCTTCTTGAAGTCAAAATCGCGCAGGGTAACTTTGGCCTCTGCGCCTGAAGAGGCATGCTCGTGCCATGATTGCACCCACGCCCCGGCGCCAGCATGCAAGCGCGCTTTTGAATCGACAAGTGCGAGCGAATCGCTGAGCGGATTATAGTGCAGCTTGCCGATTGGCAGATCCAAGTGCGAACTCGGCTTGTCACAGATGATCATCCGGTGCGCCGATGCCTCGTGTTTGTAGAAATAATACAGGCCATCTTCTTCGAGCAGGCGACTGACAAAGGAGATGTCGCTTTCGCCATATTGTACGCAATAGGCCAGTGTTCGTTTACCGCTGGTGGCGACAACTTTATATGGAATTTTGCAATGGCCGAGCACGTCTTCGACGATCGCCATGACAGTTTTGTTCTGATAAATTCTGAAATTGCTGCCTTGCTCGTGAAACTGCGCGAGCGGAGCAAGTGTCAATCGATAGAGGTGACCATCACCGGGCATTTCACCAACATAGCGGGCGTCAACAACAACTCCGTGAAAGTATCTCTGATGTTCGCCATCAAGCAGACTTTCGATCGCCGCCGCCTTGCCGAGGTTGGGTAGTAGTTTTATTTCTTCCGCGGCAAGTACCTCGACTGAAATCATGAACGATTCGCTCAATCCCTCGTAAGTATCGACTTGAACCACCTTGAGTCGTTCGCGGCTGCCTGAAAGGTTCAGGTTCAGGCTAGTCTGTCGCTTCGTT
>JANNZB010000086.1:0-6570 GCA_031410395.1 Novosphingobium sp. | reverse complement strand
TGCCTCCATGCTTTCCGCTAAGCATATAGGAGGCGCGGCTGGAATGCGACAGGTGATCGCGTCAAAATTCAAACTGAGACACTACCTGTTTTTCACGTCAGTGGACAACAACCATTCCCAACTCAACCCGGCTTCCAGCCGACTTCGGCAACCTTGGCCGATTTGGGAACGTCGAGCACGGCCTGGTTGATCGACTGGCTTTCACCGGGATTAAGCTGACGTTTGGGCGCGATCACCTCGAGCGAATAGACGATGCGTTCACTGGCATCGCGCAGCACAATCAGGATCGGCGGGACAGTGCGGCGCTGGGTGCCGATATTGGTAACCTTGCCGCTCGCGCCGAAAAATTCGGTGCCATTGGGCAGGGTGCGGCGATCGAGCCGGTTCGGCGGGAAATCGAGTTGCAGATCAGTTTGCCCTTCGGCGAAGGTCTGGCTGGCGAAAGGAGCCCAGTCGGGCAGACCGTACCAGGTAACCGCGCCGATCGACCCGATCACCACCGCGGCAAAGATCGCCGCGGCATAGGTGTAAAGTCGCAGCATGTTGCGGCGGGGCTTGAACAGCGGTTCGTGTTCAAAGCGGGAGCGGGTATAGGCCGTATCATCATAGCTTGCAGGTTCAGCGTGAACAGGCGCGACTTCGGCGAGCGGTGGCGGAGCCTCTGGCGCCGCTTCTTCCTGATAGGCCGGTGCCTGATAGGCCGGTGCCTGAAATTGCGGCGACGCAGCGACCGGTTCTGCTTCGGCTAACGGCGGCGGAGGAGGGGGAGCTTGCGCATAGGTGGGCGGTGACGACGGCAATTCCACCTGCGCCTGCGGCATTTCAGGCACCGCAATTACCGGTCCTTCCTGAAACCAAGAGTGGCGGCATTTGGCGCAGCGGACGGTTCTTCCATCCACGCCGACCGCGCTGTCGGGCACGACATAGCGCGTCTTGCAGGCCGGGCAACTGATGATCATGTCGCAGCTATTGCATCGGCTGAGCAGCCGCGACAAGAGGCGGCGCGGTGTTTCCCGTGCATGATGCGGTATTGGGGGCCTTTTTTCCACATGGGATCGCCGCTATAGCCCCCGCGACATGATAGTGACCGTGACCAGGACAGAACCCAGATGAATGCGCCGCAATGAACGGGCCTGGTGGCGGAGAGATCGTCCAGTTCGATAATGTCGGGCTGCGTTACGGCACCGATCGCGAAGTGCTGAGTGATATTTCGTTCACGCTCTACCCCGGCTCGTTCTATTTCCTCACCGGGGCGAGCGGCGCGGGCAAAACCTCGCTACTCAAGCTGCTGTATCTTTCGCAGCGGCCATCGCGCGGCGGCATTCGCATCTTCGGCACCGATGCCATCACCATGCCGCGCGAACGGCTTCCGGTGTTGCGGCGGCGGCTGGGAGTGGTGTTTCAGGAATTCCGATTGGTTCCCCATCTTTCGGCCTTCGATAACGTCGCGCTGCCGCTCAGGGTGGCGGGGTTTGCCGAGAGCGAGATTGCGCGGCCCGTAGCCGACATGCTTGAATGGGTGGGGCTGGGAGACCGGCTGCACGCACGCCCCGCCACGCTTTCGGGCGGTGAGCAACAGCGCGTAGCGATTGCCCGCGCGGTGATAGGCCGGCCGCAATTGCTCGTCGCGGACGAGCCAACAGGTAACGTTGACCCTGAGATGGCGGTCAAGCTTTTGCGTCTGTTTGAAGCACTTAATCGGTTGGGAACAACCGTGGTGGTGGCAACCCACGACGTGCAACTGCTCAAGAAGGTGCCTGACAACCTGATCATGAGGCTCGACAAGGGCCGGCTTTCCGATCCTACTGGCGCGCTGAAATATCCTCCGCGCAGGCCAGGGTCGCCAACATGAGGGGGCCACTATGAAGGGTCCGCTCAAGCTGTTCCCGCTTGCCTCGCGCGGGTTGAGCGGCGGGGCTCAGGCAGAACTGCTGCCGCAGGCGCGGATGTCCGGGCCGATCCCGTGGGTTATCGCGATCATGGTCATGCTGATGGTCATCGCCGTAGGCGGCGGGTTGGCGCTGCGCAATGTTGCGCAGGTGGCAACCGCCGAACTCGCGGGCGGAATCACCGTACAGGTGGTAGAGGCAAGGCCCGAGGTGCGCGATGCCCAAGCGCAAAAAGTGGCGGCGATCCTGCGCGGGGTTTCGGGCGTGTCCGCAGTCGCGCTGGTACCTCAGACTGAGGTGGATGCGCTGGTCGAGCCGTGGCTTGGTTCAGCGATCGAGGGCGGCGATATTCCGGTGCCGGCAATGGTCGATGCGCGGGTGGCAGGCACATTGACCGGCGCGCGTCTCGAGGCGATTCGTGCCTTGTTGCACAATGCGGTGCCAACCGCCCGTGTCGATGCGCAGTCGAGCTGGCTGGGGCCAGTGTTCGGCGCGATCTCGTCGCTGCTTTGGCTGGCACTGGTGCTGGTGCTGCTGTTGGGGGTGGCGACAGCGGCGGCGGTACTTCTGGCAACCCGAACCGCGCTCGGATCAAACCGCGAGACGATTGAGATCATTCACCTGCTCGGCGGAACCGATCAGCAAATCGCGCGCATTTTCCAGCGCTCAACTGCGATCGCCGCTGCCGAGGGCGGGGTGGCAGGACTTGCGGCTGCGGTGGTGGTGATCGTGCTGATCGGACGCCGGTTTGCCGGTTTGGGTTCGGGCATGGCGAGCAACGGGGCGCTAGAATGGTCCGATTGGGTGATCGTGGCACTGGTACCGATTGCCGGATTGGCGCTCGCGATGATCACCGCGCGGTGGACCGTGTTGCGCGCGCTGGAGAGGATGTTGTGAGCCGCTCGGTGCGCCTGTTTGCCGTGGTGATACTGTTCTATCTGTTCGGTTTCCTGTGGTTCGTCTTCGCCATGCCGCAGCCAGCGCGCGCTTCCAAAACTGATGCCATAATTGTTCTGACCGGCGGCGAGGGGCGGATTGACCGTGCGATTGCCATGCTGCGCCAGGGCAGCGCGCCCCGACTGTTCGTCGCCGGGGTCGACAAAAAGGTGCGCCCTAGCGAATTCGCGGCGCAATACCGTGAAGCGGCTAGCCTTATGGGCTGCTGCATCGTGCTTGATTTCAAATCGACAGACACAATCAGCAATGCCAGCGAGGCGGCATTCTGGGTTGCTGCTGCGCGGATTCATTCGGTCCGCCTTGTTACCAGCGATTGGCACATGCGCCGCGCCGCGCTCGAGCTGGCGCGGGTTGCTCCGCCAAGCCTGGTGATCGTGCGCGATGCTGTGACGAGCCATCCGAGCTTTGAAATCCTGGTGCTCGAATACAACAAACTGCTCGCTCGCGCCGTCGGACTGGGCGCCGGATGAACCGCGCGAGTGTTGGAGACACAGTGCGCAGTCTGGTGTTCTACGGCTTGTTCTATGCCGGATCCGTCTGCCTCGCGCTGCTATCCCTGCCGTTGCCGCTGACGGGGCCGCGCTGGGCTGTTATCCTGTCACACGGCTGGACACGCTGGCAGCGCTGGCTGGTGGTCAACGTGCTGCGCATCGAAGTGCGTGTCGAAGGCAAGGTGCCGAGCGGTGCGGTGCTGGTCGCGGGCAAGCACGAATCGATGTTCGAAGCGATCGATCTGCCGTGCCTGCTGCACATGCCCGTGCCCTTCGCCAAGGTTGAGCTGCTCCAACTGCCGCTTTGGGGCCGCGTTGGCCGCGATTACGGCGTGATTCCGGTTGAACGAGACAAGGGCGCCAAGGCCCTGCGCGCAATGCTTGCCGCCGCATCGCACTTCGCCAAAGCTGGCCGCCCGCTGGCGATCTTTCCCGAAGGCACGCGGGTGCCACACGGCGAGCAGCCAGCACTGCAAGCAGGCTTTGCCGGGATTTATAAGCTGCTCGGTCTCCCGGTGGTACCGTTCGCAGTCAATTCAGGCCCGTTGTTCAGCGGACGGTGGAAACGGCGCGGGGTGATTACCTACCGCTTTGGCGAAACGATTCCGCCCGGCCTGCCGCGCGATGTGGTAGAGGCGCGGGTTCACACAGCGATCAACGCGCTCAATCAGGATTAATGCCATGGCCGAGCCGGAAGAAAAGCGCGGCCTAATCTCGGTTCTCGGCCCCGGCTTGGTCACCGGCGCGGCGGACGATGATCCATCGGGGGTGGGTACTTACAGCCAGGTGGGTGCGCAATTTGGCTATGGCATGGCCTGGACGATGTTTTTCGGCTTCCCGCTGCTCGTCTCGATTCAGGCGATCTGCGCCCAGATCGGCGCGGTAACCGGGCGGGGGATCGCCCAGAACCTGCGCCGCCATTATCCGCGCCCGGTGCTCCATGTGATGGTGCTGCTGCTGGTGGCGGCCAATGTCATCAATCTGGGCGCTGACCTTGGCGCCATGGCCGAATCACTGACGCTGTTACTGCCGGGGCCGTCGCTACTTTATGTGCTGATGTTTGGCGTGTTCAGCGTCGGACTTGAAGTGGTCATGAGTTACGAGCGTTATTCCTCGGTTCTCAAATGGACCACGCTGTCGTTGTTTGCCTATGTCGGCGTGGTCTTCGTCAGCCACGTGCCGGTGGCAGAGGCCGTTCGCAGCACGCTGATCCCGCAATTCACTTTTGATAAACCGCACGCGATGGCGCTGGTGGCAATTTTCGGCACGACGATCAGTCCCTACCTGTTCTTTTGGCAGGCTGCGCAAGAGGTTGAGGAACAGCACCGCCGCCACACCAAACCACTTTACGTCGCGCCGAAAAAGGCCGGGCCTGAACTCAAGCGCATCCGCACCGATACGCTGATCGGCATGGGATTTTCGCACGTGACGGCACTGTTCATTATCGTCGCCACCGCCGCCACGCTCCACGCCCACGGGATTACCCAGATCACCAGCGCTGCGCAGGCGGCAGAAGCGCTGCGGCCCATCGCTGGCAACCTCGCTTTCGCCCTGTTCGCGCTCGGCATTATTGGAACCGGGCTGCTGGCAGTACCGGTGCTGGCAGGTTCTGCTGCGTACGGCGTGAGCGAAACCTTTGGCTGGGTGGAAGGTCTCGACCGCAAGCCGCGCGAGGCCAAGGCGTTCTACGCGGTGATAGCACTCGCCACGCTCGGCGGCGTGGCGCTCAATCTCACTGGCATAGACCCAATGCGCGCGCTATACTGGGCGGCAGTGGTCAATGGCCTGCTCGCCCCGCCGCTGATGGTGGTGACCATGCTGATCGCGCGCAATCCCAGGGCGATGGGGCATCTGACCGTCTCAAAAAAGCTGGCGTTTGGGGGCTGGCTTTCAACCGCTGTGATGTTCGGCGTGGCAGCAGTGTTTTTGCTGAGTTGAGGGGTGGTTGATTGATGCGGCCTGGCCTTGACGCCTTACCCCACCCGCTCCACCGACACTACCTGCTCAACCATCACCGCATTGCCGAAGCTCGACAGAAACGGCACGTCAGCAGCATCACGCCCTACGCCGATCTTGGCAGTTTCTGCGGGGGTGGACATGCCGGTGGCGTCAACCATGTGCCAAGCGCCGCCGAGGAACACTTCGGCGACTGCGTGGAAATCCTGGGGGGTCACATCAGGCGCATAAACGCTGACATAACGGGCAGGAATCGCGCTGGCGCGGGCCATGGTGATCACCAGATGGGCAAAATCGCGGCAGACACCGGCGCGGTCAACCAGCGCCTCGCTGGCCGAGGTGAAGGCATCGCTGCTGCCCGGCTTATAGGTGATGTGCTGCGCCACCCAATCGCGGATCGCGGCGATGCGGACGCCGCCAGCCAAACTGCCAAATTCATCTTCGACGAAGGGCACGAAGCGGTCAGACGGGCAAAACCGCGATGGCATCAGGAAATCGACGGTTTCGCCGGGTAGCAGGTAGGGTTCGAGCGCGGGCAGCGTGGCGACATCGGCTAGCAGGCGGCCGATGGTCACGTACGAGCGGTAGGAAACCGTCAACAGTTTATGCGCGCGCAGCCAGATACGGTCACCGATCGCGCAGTGGCCTTCGACACGGGCGAAATGATCATTGCCGCCAATGTCGATGTGGTGGTCGGTAACGGTCTGTTCGGGGATCAGCGCCGCTTCCAGTTGCAGCAGAATATCGGTTGGCTCGTCGAACTGGTAAGCCAGCGTGGTGTTTATTTTCAGCATTTGCGCGAAAACGCGTGAGCGGCGCTCAGGCTCCCGTCGCAACAGGATAAATCACCCGCCATTGTGATCGCTCCGCCCGAAATCTGGCCGGGCATCATCCTGGCCCTGCTCGATGATCGAGCGGCGGATCGTGCGGGTGCGGGCAAAGTGATCGAACAGCTGGTTCCCATCGCCCACCCGGATCGCGCGCTGCAGCGCGGTCAGGTCTTCGGTGAAGCGTTGCAGCATATCCAGCACGGCGTCCTTGTTGGACAGGAACACATCGCGCCACATGGTCGGATCGCTGGCGGCGATGCGGGTGAAATCGCGGAAGCCGCCGGCCGAATACTTGATCACTTCGCTTTCGGTCACCCCTTCAAGGTCCGATGCGGTGCCGACGATGGTATAGGCGATCAGGTGCGGCAGGTGGCTGGTGACGGCGAGCACCATATCGTGGTGGGCAGCCTCCATCACTTCAACCTTGGCCCCCAGCGCTTCCCAGAA
>JANNZB010000085.1:0-2785 GCA_031410395.1 Novosphingobium sp. | reverse complement strand
TATTGTTTCAGCGACTTCTCAGGCAGCGACCTCAAGCAGGACGTCGTTGGAAAAGCCCGAAAGATATCCTGTGGCCGCCTCGGCTTTGGCAGCCGCAGTCAGGATTGCTCGCGGATCGGCCTTCAGGACCTTGAGCCAGGTTGCGATATAGCTGGCATGATCGTCGAGATGATCGACCGGCAACCCAAGGTCGGCACCGATCATCGCGGACGCGAGTTCGGCAACGAGTTCTTCCATTGCATAGGCCGCATCACCGAAGCGGGCACCGAACTCGCGGTCGAGACGGCTGGCATGTCCCGTCCAGTGCGCAAGTTCATGGGCAAGCGTGGCGCTGTGCTGCTCGGGCGACGTGAACGCGGAGCGCGGCGGCATCGTAATTCTGTCGGCGACCCGGTTGTACCAGGCACCGTCACCCTCGCGGATTACGGCCGGCACGGCCGAGAAGAAAGCGTCGGCAACACTGGTGCCGGACGTCGCAGTTACCTGATCTTCCGCACGCGGAAAGTAACGATCCGGCAGGCCGTTGATCTGGCTGGCATTGAACACGCGAAAGCTCTTCAGCACGCGTCGGGCTTCGTCATGGCTGTCGCCCGTGTCAGCGTCATCGACGCTTGCGACATAGGCCCGGTAGAAGATCGCGATCGTGCTCACAGAGCCTTTGCGAACCTGCGCGCCGAGCGATTGCGCCTGATTATAGGTCATCCAATAGGTCGAAGTGAACCCTTGGGCTTGCGCCACCATCCACAGCCAGAACACATTCATGCCGCGGTAGGGCGTGCCGCAGTGTCGCAATGGCCTTGAGATGGTAGCGCCTGTCCATGGCTGGCGCCAGGGCCGGACCCCGGCTTCGAGCCGGGCAATGATGGCATTGGTGATCGTTTCAGCAGGGCTTTGTCTGCTGCTTTCCTTGGCATGTGGCATTGCATTAGTCTCCGGAGCCGTGCGAGCCCGAGCGGCTCCAAGGCGTGCCCGCCGTCTCCCCTCCCGGTGAGTCGCCAAGAAAAGGGGCGGCCTCCCGCAAAGGAGACCGCCCCACGCAAAGCCGTCGCTGAGGAGACGTCAGGCGGCTTCGCGATCCTCAATGGCTGCGTCGGCGTGCTCGGGGACGATTCCCGGCTCGTTTTCCAGGTGGTCGGCCAAGATGTTTTCACTGGTGTTTTCACTGGTGTTTTCACTGATGCCTGCGAGCGTCGCTTTGGCGGGGGCGAAGCGCATCGCGGCAGGCAACCAGACCCGTGCAGCCTGTTTGGTTCCGACCTCGCCGATGAACTCTCCCGTGCAGATTTTTTCGCACGCGGTGGCGAGTTCGGCTTTTTTCGACTGGGCGTAGCGCGCTGCCAACGCCGGACCCTCGATTTCGGTGAGGGCATCGAGCATCATGCTCCGCGTGACCCGGTCGAAATAATTGGTCGCCGTCGGCCGCCACCAAGTTGCCACGTCGATCCCGAGCAAGGTGCCAAGATGATCGTGGAAGGCACATGAACTCGCACCGGACAATCCGGTCGTCGCCTCGAGCGTTCCGGCAACGGCAAGCCCGAGCCAGGCGGCACGAGCCTCGGCGTCAAGCAGGCGGAACGCATCGAACCGCGCCGCCATCGTGTCGCCTGCGGTCCAGGACCGGTCGAGCGCTTCGGTAAGTTCGTGGCGTGTCCGGGTTGCGGCTGCATCGGGCGTCTTGAAATCGAACACGGGGTCGCTCGGACGTCTGTCCACCAGCGACGAGCCCGATTTTTCGTAGCGACCGGTATCGACCATTAGGAAGATCGCGAGGTCGAGCGCGAAATCGGGGTCGGAAGCGACATGGACTGCGAGAATGTCGCGCCGCTGGATCGCGAGTTCGTCGGTCAGCCGTTGGGATAGGCCCGTCTTTTTGGGTGCGCCAATGCCGTCGCTCGGATCGAGAATTTCCGTCGCACCGTTGTCGTCCGCGACGGGCGGTTTCTCGACATAATAATTGGGATCGAGCGTCGGCTTGCCGTCAGAGCCAAGCACAAGGAATGTGCCGACCGCGCCACGCACATCGTCGTCGAGAACCGGCGGCTTATCGACAATGGCTTCGACTGCCTGTTCGATGCGTTCGATCTCGGCCTCGGCGGCTTGCCGCTCCTCGTCGGAGGCCTCGTCGCTTTCGAGGATGGCGATGTTCTCGGCCTCGCTGGCTTCGAGGCCCTCGATCGCCTGCTTCTCCTCATCGCTCAATTCGGGCCGGACGAGATCGACACGGTTGAGCCCTTGCGTCATTTCCCAGTCGACATGGCGATCGAGAGAGGGGCGGACCCAGGCAAGGCCCGATTCTGCTGCAAGCCGTTCGGCCTCGGCCGTCATCTTTTCGGTGGCGAGACGTTCGAGCAGCGCGATATCGAGCCACTGGGTCGTCGCTTCATCATCGAACAGATCGCGTTCGATGCGTCCGCCAGCTTCGACATACGCTGTCTCACCGACAAGCCGTGCGCGCGGATCGTTTGCCGCAACCGTTGCCTGCTTCATCAGTCGGCGGATACTGTCGGGGTGCGCCGCATTGTAGCTGTTGGTCATCTGCTCGAACACGAACGCCTGGCGTTCGCGGTCGGGCGTCGAGGCATAGGCTTTGGCGACGTCGAGCGTGATGTCGCCACGCCCAAGCCCGTTGCTAGATGGAGCGTCTCGCGGTGGAGGATTGTCGCAGCCTCATTGGCTTCTTTGCCCCAGGCGTCGATAAAGGCGCCTCGCGATGCCGGTTTCCAGCTGGTCTCTTCGAAGGCGGCGATATCGATCCGCTCGCGCTTGCAGGGCCGGATCAGTTCGT
>JANNZB010000084.1:0-1772 GCA_031410395.1 Novosphingobium sp. | reverse complement strand
AGCGCGTCGAGCTCGATGGTTTCCTTTTCCACCTCGCCAATGGGGAAGGGGAGCGCGAGCAGCACGCAATCGGCGCGGCCGTGGTGCAGCGATTCGATGGCCGCCGCGCTGGTTTCTTCGCGCAGGTATAGTTTAAGCGCCGGGCGCTCACGGCGCAGGCGGGGGAGCATTCGCGGCAGCAGGAACGGGGCAATGGTCGGGATCACGCTCATCCGCACCTCGCCCGATAGCGGCTGGCCGGCGCTTTGCACCATGTCGGACAATTCTTTCGCTTCACGCAGGATGCGGTGCGCCTTGGCGACCACGGCATTGCCCAGCGGGGTGAACCGCACCGCGCGTTTGGTTCGTTCGACCAGAATAACGCCGAGCAGCGTTTCGAGATCGCGAAGACCAGCGGAAAGCGTCGATTGTGAGACAAAACTCGCCTCCGCCGCACGTCCAAAATGCCCGTGCTCGTGCAACGAAACGAGGTATTGAAGCTGTTTCAGTGTGGGGTGAAAGGCGGTCATTCTGCCTCTGCAGCGTCCACCACTACATCATCAACATGCGTCATCTTCATTTTGCCGTTCACCACGGTGAATGCTAATTTGCCCTCGACCAGATCGAGCGCATCCTTGCCAAAAATCTCGTACCGCCAGCCTTCAAGCAGCGACAGGTTCTTGCGAACGCCCGCGGCCAGCAGTTCGAGATCATCACTGCGCGCCAGCAGCCGTGAGGCCACATCAATCTCGCGGCTGCGGATTTTGAGCAGCAGTTTGAGCAGGTCCGCCACCAGCGCGCCTTCCTTGCCCAGCGGGGCACCACGCGGGGTTCTTGGCGGTAGTTCGTCGTCGGTCATCGGTGTGGCGGCGGCGAGCGCGGCCATCATCCGGCGGCCAATCTCGTTTTCGCGCCAGCCTGCGGAAAGCCCGCGTACTTTGCCTAGGTCTGCCTGGGTCTTGGGCGGATGACTGGCGATATCGGCAACGGTTTCATCGCGGGCAATGCGCCCGCGCGGGATGTTTTTGTCCTGCGCTTCAAGCTCGCGCCAGCGCGCGAGTGCCTTCAACCGACCGAGCATCACCGGGTTGCGGCCCGAAGCCTTCATGCGGTGCCAAGATTCGTCGGGGTCGTTGCGATAGCCCTCAGGATCGGCGAGTTTCTCCATTTCGGCATCGAGCCATTGCCCGCGCCCGGTCTTCACCAGCCGATTGAGCAGCTTGGGGAAAATCTTGGCCAGATGGGTAACATCGCCGATGGCATATTCGATCTGCCGGGCATCGAGCGGGCGGCGCGACCAATCGGTAAACCGCGCGCCTTTATCGACAACAATTCCAAGCCACGATTCGACCAGATTGGCATAGCCGATTTGTTCGGACTGGCTCACCGCCATCATGGCAATCTGCGTGTCGAATATCGGATGCGGGGTCTTGCCGCTAAGGTTGTAGATGATCTCGACATCCTGCCCGCCCGCATGGAAAACCTTGAGCACGTCTTCATTGTTGACCAGCAGATCGAGCAACGGCTTCATGTCTATGCCCGGCGCCATCGGATCAATCGCCGCGGCTTCCTCACCATCAGCGATCTGGATCAGACACAGTTCGGGCCAATAAGTGTTTTCCCGCATGAATTCGGTGTCGACGCAGACGAAGTCAGCTTTTGACAGCCGTTCGCACAATTTCTTGAGCGTTGCGGTATCGGTAATCAGGTCATGAATTTGCATGTTTCAGTTCTATAATTGAGTCCGTGCGGGCTCGCGGCTTGACAAAGAAGCAGCCATCGCCTGTTAGCCG
>JANNZB010000083.1:0-2392 GCA_031410395.1 Novosphingobium sp. | reverse complement strand
ACCTGCTCCGCCCAGCGCCTGAACCGCCTCGCCCGCAACCTTGAACGCGCTCTCGCTCGCCAGCAAAATCGCCCCAGCCGCATCGAACCGCGTCGTCCGCCCGGCATCGCATGCCTTGGCTACGGCATAGACATAGGCCCGCGCCGATTGCAGCGCGACATACATGTCAGCCACCTTGGCCTGCATCAGCTGAAACGTGCCGATCGCCTGACCAAACTGTTTTCTCTCACGGACATAAGGGATTACCACATCGAGGCAGGCCTGCATGATCCCCAACTGAAGGCCCGCGAGGACCACGCGCTCATAGTCCAGCCCCGACATCAGCACCCCAACGCCGCCGCCCACTGACCCCATCACATTGGCATCACCTACCAGACAGTCATCGAAAACCAGCTCGGCAGTCGGCGATCCGCGCATCCCCATCTTGTCAATCTTCTGCCCGACCGAGAACCCCGGCGTATCCTTTTCAATCAGAAACGCGGTGATCCCGCGCGATCCTTCCGGACTGGTGCGGGCATAGACCACCAGCGTATCAGCGCAGGTGCCGTTGGTGATCCAGAACTTGGTGCCGTTGAGCCGAAAACCGCCGGACACTGGCTCGGCGCGCAGTTTCATCGAGACTACGTCGGAACCCGCCCCGGCTTCAGACATGGCAAGGCTGCCGACGTGCTCACCCGAAATCAGTCCCGGCAGATACTTGGCCTTTTGCTCCGGGTTGCCCCAACGGCGGATCTGATTGACACAAAGATTGGAGTGCGCGCCATATGATAGCCCGACCGAGGCTGATGCCCGGCTAACCTCTTCCACCGCGATGACGTGCTCAAGATAGCCGAGTCCCAATCCGCCCCATTCTTCCTCGACGGTAATGCCATGAAGCCCGAGGTTGCCCATTGGAACCCACAGCTCGCGCGGGAACCAGTCTTCGGCATCGGCGCGCGCGGCCAATGGCGCGATTTGCTCGTCGGCAAAACGGGCGGTGGCCTCGCGGATCATCTCGGCGCTCTCACCCAGGCCAAAGTCAAATTGCGGAGTTGCGCGCATGAAAAGTCTCTCTCGGGCGGTAGTTTCAATTGTTATCTCTGGCCTAGCATAGAACCGCGGGAGAGAGCCAGACAGCACTCGCCGCTGCGATGATCTTCCTTCAAAACCCGGCCAGCGTTGCAGTGTCTGGCCAATTGGTGACACACGGCTGGCAACTGGCAAAATCGGGAGAAGCAGAATGTTGGGCGAGGATCGGGCAAAGGGCGTCGCGGTGGTTACCGGCGGAGCTGGCGGAATGGGTTCGGCTTGCGCGATCAAGCTGGCCGCTGAGGGCTGGGACGAGTTGCTGCTTTGCGATATTCAAGCGGACCGGCTTGAGGCGATTGCTGGCCCCTTGCGCGCGGGCGGGGCCTCTGTCGAAGTGCTGGCGGGCGATATTGCCGACCCCGGCTTTCCCGCGAGCATTGTTGCTGCGCTGGCTGGTAGGCCAATCTCAGCGCTGATCCATACCGCTGGAATTTCGCCGACAATGTCCGGTGCGGCGCGTATCCTTGATGTCAATCTCGATGCCACGGTGCGGCTGGTCGATGGCTTGCGCGATGTGATGGCACCGGGATCGGCGGCGGTGCTCTATTCCTCCAATTCTGCCAATTTCCCGATGCCGCCAGAGGCTGCCGCAGCGTTCAACGCACCCTTGCCGCCGGGCGGTGCAGCCGCGCTCCTGCACCTCGCATCAACGCCAAACCTGGCCTATCCGCTGTCAAAAATGGGCGTGCGGGCACTGGTCAAGCGTGAGGCCAAGAACTTTGGCGAGCGGGGCGCCCGGCTGATCTCGATCTCACCCGGCGCGATTGATACGGCGATGACCCGCGATGAAGTGCCGAACAGCGAAGGTGCGCAGCGCATGATCCGCGACTCGGCGATGGGCAGAATGGGCCGGGCAGATGAACTGGCGGCGGTTTCAGTGTTCCTGTGTTCCCCTGAAGCCAGCTTTGTTACCGCGACCGATTGGCTGGTTGATGGCGGCCATGCTGCTGCTCTGGGTTTTTAGGCGCAGCGATCCATCGCCTCACGCGCCAATTTTGCCAGCATCGGGAATGCCTCCGCGCGCGATGCAGCCTGCGCACTGGCCGCCGTTCCGCGCAGCACCCGTCCTTTGATGCCGTGGAAAATCCCTGCGAGGCGGAACAGGTTGAACGCGGTATAGAAATCGAAGTTCGGAATGCCGTCGCGCCCGGTGCTGCGGCAATATTGCGCAACATATTCCGCTTCGCTCGGGACATTCAGTGCGGCGAGGTCCGCGCCGCCAAGCCCGGCGACGATCTCGGGCGGCATGTGATACATCAGCGTGTGATTGGCGAAATCGGCGAGCGGGTGGCCCAGCGTTGACAGCTCCCAATCGAGCACCGCC
>JANNZB010000082.1:0-11647 GCA_031410395.1 Novosphingobium sp. | reverse complement strand
ATTGACAACATCGGCAACAAAACGCTGCCAGCCTATGCTGCCTATGCCAATAGCTACATCTACGGCATCTCAATTCCAGGTTGCTCGGGCAGCGGTCGAGTTTTTGTTGGCCAACGTGCTGAGGCCTTTGCGATTAATCTCGGGCCAACGTTCGATCTGGTGAACTATGTACCGATCGAAGGCGATAGCGCTCCTTTCGCTGGCGACGGCAGAGGTTTCCCGGGCGGCATTACCCAAAGCCGGAACAACGATGATCTCGTCGGTAAGAAAAACGTTACAACGATCGCAATGGAAATCCCGACAGCCTGCCTCGTTGGAACGGGCAATGGCGTCATCGGTGGCTGGTCTACGGCCAGCTTGCCACAGGCCAGAGTTCTCGATCCGACACCGACCTATGACAAACCTACGGTTCAGGGCGGCGCCTATGTGCAAATCTCGCGGCTCGGTATGCCGGTGGTCAATGAACTCGTCATCGGCCTGAACAGGAAGGACGCATTTAACGCATCCAGTCCTTCAGGTGATGGTCAGTTTGCCGATTTTGTCACGAACCCAACTTTCCCGGCTCTGCTGGACAGCTTGTTCCGTGCGCCGGTTAATGCGACGTTGGGCACCAGCTTTACTAACATCGCACCAAGCAACCTGCCACGTGGTGATCTGGTCGCGGCGTTCCTGACAGGCATCAAGACGCTCAACCAGCAGTCAACAGTAACGGCTTCGGAAATGCTGCGCCTGAATACCGCAGTGAGTGTTACCCCGCGGGCTACGCAAAAGAGCCTTGGCGTGGCAGCTGACGATCTCGCCGGATTCCCGAACGGTCGGCGCCCGGGCGATGACGTTGTAGACGTTGTTCTGCGCGTGGCGATGGGCCGCTTGTGTTACCCGGTTCCGATCAACGGCGTGCAAACTGATCTTGGTCTTTGCAAGCCAGCGGATGCGCCAGTCGGCAATGCTGCTTTCACCGATGGCGCACCGATTTCGGCGCGTGATCTTCAGGGTACATTCCCATATCTGAATACGCCGATCCCCGGATCGCCGCGTTCAGTTCGTGATGCTGCCGCGCTCGTTCCAGCTCAGCCATAAGGAGGTAGTTTACCATGCGCACCAAAGCATTCTTGAAATTGGGCACTGCCGCCTTAATGAGCACGGCGCTGGCGGCCTGTGGCAGTTCGTCGTCATTGCCAACTCCAACGGCAACGACACCGCCTCCGACGCCAACACCGACAACTGCATCGTTCCAGAGTATGTTTGGAACAGCTTTTGCGGCGATCTTCGATGCCTCACCGTTTAGTGAGACACCGATAGATCCGACGGACAGCAGCGTTCCGCCCTTAGCGCCGGCGGCCGACCCGCTGGATAACTAAAGGCGTTTAGCGAACGAGGGTGGGTGCCTCCAGGGGTGCCCGCCCTCGCCAGCGTCTGATGGCTTCAACCTGCGGGCGGCCATCGACCATTCGGCGGTGCAGCAGACTGGTTAGCGACTGTGCTGTGCTTCCGACGGTCACCCTCGCGCGGGACCAGAAATAATCTGAGGTTATTCCAGAACCACTGGGCGTTAGAACGTTCGCAGCGGAAAGCGCTGCCGGGTTCAAACCGCCATTGCGGCCACGCAGCGCCACAATTGTGCGCGCCGTATCGGCATTGTTGGCCAGCGCGGCGATAAGCGCTTCGGGCGCAGAATTGAGATTGACCGTCGTTGCCTCAGGCAAAGCGGTGCAAAATAGCGATAACTTGGTGAGCTGTTCATCACTCAGGCCGGCCGCCTGCAACGCCGAAAGATCATCAACTCGCCCGGTAAGCGCGATTAGGGCGGCAATCTGATCCACAGTACCGGGCGCGAGTCCGGCGGCAGCGGCGATATCTCCAAATGTGGCCTGCGCTGTGATGCCGCCCTTCGCTAGTGAATTGAGATTAAACCGTGCCTGCGCATCGCTGACCGTGAAGCTGAATTTGCCGCCGTCGATCGCCCTGTCGTTCTCATTGATATTGGCCCAGTGCTCGGTCAGATTATCGCTGCTGTTTCCTGCGGCAAGATCGCGGCGCAGCGCAGTCACTGCAGAAAGCTCCCCGCCGCGCGCGATTGACAAGGCCTGTGTTGCTTCACGCGCGCTCAAGCCGCGTTCGACGATGGAGTCTTGTCCCGCGAGCATAATTGCCAGAACCGAAGTCGCGAGCAAGACGATCACCAACACGTTGATCAGGATCATGCCGCGCTCGTCCGCGTTTTTGGCTGTGGCGGGATTGTTCATTCGGCAGCTGGCAGGGCGATAACCCGGCGCAGCGATCCGCTGACTGCGTTAGGTTGGGGCGCAAGGGTGGCGACAAGTTCGACGGCGCGGGGACGCGATGGATCGTCCTTGGTGACGGGAAGCTCGCTCCACCCTTTGCCGGATTTGAAAAAGCGCCATTTCGCCGTCTTTAACCCAGCAAGAATGCCACGGTCGACGCCGTCAAACGTCCGGTGAAGGGTGCCGTCCGTCATCCGATACGAAATCTGATGGCTGCGATCAACGCCGGCGCGGGTTAATGAAATCGAGTCGCCCTCGCGCATCGGCCCTTCGGTTAGTTGTTCAAAGTCACCCGCGACCAGGAACAGCGCCCGGTCGATCTCGGCAACGCGCTCGGCGCGGCCTTCAGTGTGGCGCTGGACCCCCAAAACCGTTTCTATAAGGTTGATTCCGGCGAGTGAAATGAGCGAAAAAAGCAGCAGTGAAACCATCACTTCGATAAGCGTAAACCCCGCGCTTGCGTGGTTCCGCTGCGGCATCGAGGCAATCATGAGACGCTGCTGGCGGCAACCTTGCGCAATTGGCCGCCTGTCACCGCCAGAACCGCCAGACTGCGCGCGACGCTACCGTCTTCGCGGAAACGGACATCACCGCAAACACCCTTAAAGCCGCTGGCGGAAAGCAGGGCTGAACGGTCAGTGCCGCCGCCCGCACGCATCTGGCGAACGATATTGAGAGCATCGTAGGCCAGCCCGGTAATCGTGCCCGGGCGTGAACCGTTGCGTTCTTCAAAGGAGTGGGCGAAACCTGCGAAACCGGCGGGATCGGGCGCGGCAAACCACGCACCTTCAAGGGCGCGCAAGGCCTCTGGTGAAAGATCGAGCGAGGGCATGGCCGCCAGCAGTTGCACCCCTTGCGCCGCAGCTGCCGGGGCTAGCTCAACCAATTGCGCGGCGTTGCTGATTAATACCGCATCGGGCAGGGCGTCTGCGCCAACCGCCAGCAATTGCGGGGTGAGCGGCCATGTCTCAATCCCCAGCTGCTTGCCTACTAGCGCCCCGGAGACCAGGGCTTGCCGCCCCCAATCTCCTGTGCCGCCGCCTATTGCCACCCGCTTTACCCCGCGTCCTGCGGCGTAACGCAGAATAGCCGCCACCGTCTGGCGCGGGGTAATTCCGAAAACGAAAGCGCCGCTGTCGAGCAGCGCGGCATCGTTGCTGAATGTAATCACTGGCAGCGTGTTGCGGGTTACAGCGAGAACCGCTGGAACTTCGATTGACAGCAAAGGCCCGATCACGATTCCCGCGTGGGCACGAATCGCCTGTTTGGCTGCCGCTGCTGCACCTGCGACAGTCCCGCCGCTATCGAACACCAGCATGGTCGATTTTTCGTTTGCCGCTTGCGTCATTGCAGCCGCACGTTCCATGCTGCGACCAAGCGCTGCATGTGGCCCAATTTTGGGAATCAGCAGTGCGGTGGGCGCGGCCGCCCGCGCAGCTAATGCAGGAGTGCTAAGTGATGGAACAAGCGATGCAATCAGGAATGACGGCGCAGATTGCAGCAGCAGACGTCGATCCAATGGCACTTCAGGAACCTCCAGTCGTCAAGCGCCGCCTGCGGCGTCCGACGGTGCTGTTTATTACCCTCGGATTGATAGCCTATTCGCTCGCGCTTGTCGCTCAAATTCCGGCACGCAGCGTGGTTCATGAGAATGATCGGATGCGGGTCGGCGGGACGATCTGGCATGGCGAAGCGGTGCTCGCCTCGGCGTTGCGAATTGAGTGGCACTGGACTCCACTGGCGACGCTGACCAACCTGCGTTTTACCGCTGATTGGCGCATGACCGGCGGGGGGACTGATCTGATCGGCAGCGCAGCACTTGCCAGCAAAGGCTTTGCGCTGTCAGGCATCTCGGGTCAGGCTGACGAACTGACGCTCGATACGCTGGCCCCTAACCTGCCGCTTTCCTGCCGCTTTGTCGCCGCAGTTGCGATAAAGTATCTTGTGGTTGGTGGCAGCGATCAGATGGCAGACGGATCGATACGCACATCGAACGCAAGTTGCACCGCGCGCGGGATCGCATCCCCGCCGCTCGAACTTTCAGCGATGTCCGGCGCGATTTCTAATGGGCCACAATTTAGCTCTGGAACACTGGCGACTGCAGTAAGCCACCAGGCGATGTTCGAAATACGCCTGACGCGCGCAGGTAGCCTCAGCTTTTGGCCCACCACAAATGCTGTGCGGATGATACCGCCGCTCGCCGGGTGGCGCTATGACACGATTATACCCTAGATTTATCAGGAAATCGCGAGATCGTTGAGGGCGATAATCGGCATGAGGATAGCCATAACCATCAGCAGCACCAGTCCCCCCATTGCCAGCAGAACCGCCGGTTCGACCAGCGATACAATGATCGCCACAAGTCCTTCCGCTTCGCGGTCCAGTTCGCCTGCCGCACGGCCAAGCGCCGGGCCAAGCTTGCCTCCAGTCTCTCCGCTGGCGACGATCGCCACCAGCATCTGGGGGAAGGCACCGGTATCGGCCATTGCCCGGTGCATAGGTTCGCCTTCGCGGACCCGCGCTGCCACCAGTTCGGCCTGCCCGCGGATATAGCGATTGGGAATAACCGCCGCTGCCGCCGTCAGGGCATCGAGCAACGGGACTGCGCTTTGCACCAGTGTGGCAAGAGTTGCCGCAAATCGCGCAGCGTTGGTTTGCCGGGAAAAACGCGCGAAGGGCCGGCGCGTAGCCAGCATCCGGTCAAACGCCAGCCGTCGCTCGGGCCGTCCAAGTTCGCGGCGAATAAAGAACCCAGCGACCAATAGGGCGATCAGCATGATCAACCCGTAATTGGTCAACAGATTGCTGATCGCGATAAGTGCCCGGGTGAGAAACGGCAGATCGGCACCGTGTGAGACGAAAACCTTGATAATGTCGGGGACGACGTAGATCATCATCGCGCTCATCATCAGGATCGAAACCACTGCCAGCAGCGCCGGATAGAGCAATGCCAGAACCAGCTTCTGACTCGCGCGCTGGCGCGATTCTACGAAGTCGGCGAGGTAGGCGAGCACTTCGGGCAAGCGCCCGGATTGCTCACCGGCCTGAATCGACGCGCGATAATAGGTCGGGATCGCACGCGGGTGTTCCCCAAGAGCGCGGGCAAATCCGGATCCTTCGAGCACCTTGCCGCGGACATCGAGCAGCAGCGGAGTAATGCGCGAATCGCCCTGATTCGCGACCAGTCGCAGCGCCTCTTCGATACGCACGTCGCTGCCGATCAGCGTCGCCAGCTGGCGGGTGGTATTGGCCAGGCTGCGGCTGGAAAGCTTGCCGCTGCGCAGCCGGTCGCGGAGCGATTCCACCGGGCTCAGCGCGGGCAGATCGCCCGCCGCCACGCCTGCTCGGTTACTCAGAACCACTGATACCGGCAGCAGGGCCAGATCACGCAACGCGCGCCTCGCCCCCGCCGCATTACCCGCCTCGATCACCCCGCGCTGTCGTTTGCCCGCGCTGTCGACGGCTTGGTACGAAAAGGCTGGCACGTCAGCTTTCTTCGCGCACGACGCGGGCAACTTCGCTGACACTGGTCAAGCCGGTGCGCAGCTTGGCAACGCCATCTTCGAGCAGCGAGGGGCTGAACTGACGGGCTGCGGCAATCAGCGACGCCTCGGCAGCGCCCTCGTGAATCAGCGCTTCCAGACTGCGGTCAATCGCCACCACTTCATAAATTCCAATGCGCCCGCGATAGCCTTCACCATGGCATGCGGAACAACCAGCGGCGTGCCAAATGGTTTCGCCCTCCTGCAAAACACCTTCAAGCATATTGGCGTCGGAAGCGCTGGCCTGCGCGGAAACCCGGCATTCGGCGCACAACTGGCGGACCAGCCTTTGCGCCACCAGACCGATAATCATCGGCGCGAGCAGGAAACGCTCAACCCCGATGTCGATCAACCGGGTTATGCTGCCAATCGCCGAATTGGTGTGCAGCGTTGAGAGCACCAGATGCCCGGTCATGCTCGCCCGGACGGCGGCTTCGGCGGTTTCGCGGTCGCGGATTTCACCGACCATGATGACATCGGGATCCTGCCGCAAAATCGCGCGAAGCCCGCGCGCGAAACTCATTTCGGTGCGCGAATCGACCTGAGTCTGGGCAATGCCCTCAATCTCGTATTCGATCGGGTCTTCCACCGTCATGATATTGCGGCGGCGATCGTTCAGCCGCATCAGCGCAGCGTACAGCGTCGTGGTCTTGCCCGATCCGGTGGGCCCGCTGACCACGAGCATGCCGTTGGGCCGTTCCAGCAGCCGCTCAAGCAGCGCCGCATCGCGGCCATTCATCCCCAAACTCGCCAGATCAAGCCGCATTGATCCGCGATCAAGCAACCGCATCACCACCCGTTCGCCGTGCTGCGTGGGAATCGTTGAAACACGTACGTCAATTTCGTGACCGCCGATTCGCAAGGTAACGCGCCCATCTTGCGGTATGCGTTTTTCGGCGATGTCGAGCCGCGCCATGACCTTGATCCGGCTCACCAGCAGCGGTGCCAGTGCACGCTTCGGTTCGATCATCTCGCGCAGGACGCCATCAACGCGAAAGCGCACGATCAGGCGGCGCTCCTGCGTTTCGATGTGGATGTCCGAGGCGCCTTCCTTGATTGCTTGCAGCAGCAGCGCGTTGATCAGTCGGATGACGGGAGAATCATCGCGGTTGTCGAGCAGATCATCGACCTCGGCAGCGCTGTCGGCGAGCGAGGCGAGATCAACCTCGTCAGCCGCCGCGGCATCGGCGGCGACGCTGGCGCTCTGCCGGTACAGCCGCTGCAGCGTGGCTTCGAAGACATCGTCGCTGGCCGCTTGCCAGCCAATTGCGCCGAACAGCCGCTGCACTTCCATCAAGGCATCGAGGCTCGCACCGTTGCGGTGGATGCACAATGTAGTCTCACCGTCATGCTGCACCAGAACGCCGTTTTCCCGGGCGAAGGCATAGGTCAGCTCGCCAGCGGGCCAGGGCGCGCCGGGAGCGGCAGGCACAACTGAAGCGTCGATTGCTGGTTCTTCCACCAGCACGGGTGCGGTATCACTCATCCCGAAACCACCAGCGAGGTACTGACGACACCAGGCGCGCCCTTGCGTTCGATTTCCGCATTAATCACGCGTAGCCTGCTGCTCTGCTCAATCTCGGCGATCCATTGCAGCACCTGCGGGAACGGCGCATCGCCCAATACCACGCGCAGATTGCCGCCCTCTGGTTCGATCCGCTGAACTGTGAGCCTTGCGGCGGAAACGGAGTCGGTAACAATCGCCGAGGCCGTCCCACGGCGGAACTTCCCGCCCTGGCCGAGTTCGGGCCCGCCTGCACGAATCCGTGCTTCAAGCAGATCGGCATTGCGGATATTTGCCAAGGCATCGGCGCGGACCGCGCGCAAAGGTGAAATTACCGCGATAAGAAGCAGAGCGACAATCGCAGTAGCCGCCAGTCCGCCAAGCAGGACCTGCTCGCGCAGCGAACGCTCGGTCCACAACAGCCGCGAGCGCAACCACCAGTTTTCCAGCCTGCCCAGGTCAAAACGCGGCGTCATCATGGTAGCCGCACCGCGAAGCTTCCTTTGGCGCGGCCCTGATCGACAGAAGCTGCACCGGGCTGGGCAGTCAAGCCGGCGCGCGTGAGGGCCTGCGCAACGGCTTGCAGACTGGCTATATCGTCCGCATCGACGGCAAGTGTGAGCGTTCCGACACTGCGATCAAAAGCCAATGAACGCCAGCTGATCGGGCGCTGCAGGCCGGCTAATGCGCCGCCACTGCGCGATAACAGGGTAAGGAACTGACTTGGTCCGGTAGCGGCTGCATCTGGCGTGAGATCGGCAAGGGTCGCAGACAGATCGTTGCCAACGATCAGCGTCGGTTGCGCCGACGCCGCCAGCGCCCGCACCTGAGCATCGCGCTGCGAGGCAATACGGCTAAGCGCAAGCGTATCCGCCGCTGCAATCGCCCCATGCGTCAATGCGCCGACGGCGGTGATCATTGCTATGCGGCGCCACAACGGATTGATCTCACGGCGCGGCAAAGCATAGCGGCCCTGACGTAAATCGAGCGCTGGCACGAGCAGGCGTTTGGCCAGAGGTTCGAGTTCCAGCTCTGCCTGCGCTGCGTTCATGGCGGGTGGCAGCGGTTCACCATATGCGATGCAGGCTGGTTCGCCCGCTGATCGCCAAGCGGGTTCGAGCACCGCCAGCGGCAGCGCAAAGCCAGTGGCATCGGCAGCGCGGATCATGGCGCGATCACCGGCCAGATCGACTGACCAGCAACCAGGTCCCGGAACGGGAAGTGACAGGGCATCAGGAACCAGCGCCGCTCGTTCCAGCCCGGCTTCGCTCAACCTCAGCAACCACTGCCGCATCAAGTCATGCCGCACGACACCTGCCAGCCAGATCTTTTCACCTACTTCGCTACCAAGCGCGATATGCACCTGATCGAGCGGCTCAGCGATCTGGTCTTCGATAGCAAAAGGCAGGGCTTCGCGGCGGCGAACAGCATTAGCCAGTGGCGGCAAGACGGTTGCAAGTGTCAGCACGTGCTCGCTTCTGACCAGAACGACCGCCGGCCCTTCGGCAAAGTTTTCGATCGAGACGAGCCGATCTCCGTCAAGCGACCAGATTCCACTGGCCGTGCGCGGCTCGTTGGCCGGGTCTGGTGCGACATCAACTAAAAGGTAAGGTGGATTTTCCATTTGGTAGCCCTATATAGGACGCTATGCAGCGAAGTCTAAAGCCAATTTCCGGCCCACCCACCCCATTGGCCGTCCCCCACGAACAGGCCGGCTTGACCTTGATCGAAATGATCGTCGTGCTGGCAATCATCGCACTGATTGCCGCGCTGATTGTGCCGAACGTTATCGGCCGGCCGGATCAGGCGCGGGTCACCATCGCCAAAACCGATTTGCGTACGATTTCGGCGGCGCTGAAAATGTACCGGCTCGATAACGGCAGCTATCCAACCAGTGAACAGGGCCTCGCGGCGCTCTCGGCCCGGCCAACCTTAGCGCCGGTTCCAGCCAACTGGTCACCCAACGGATACCTGGAACAGGTGCCTGTTGACCCATGGGCGCGGGCCTATTCGTATAAGTCTCCGGGCGCGTCCGGCGGCGGTTTTGATATCGTTTCAATGGGCAAAGACGGAAAGCCGGGCGGGCAGGGCGTTGAAGAAGATATCAGCACTTCAAGCCAATGATTCTGCCGCGATACAGAAAATCGCCAAGTCCGCCTGAGCCGGCGCAGTCCGGCATGACCTTGATCGAAATGCTGGTGGTTCTGACGATCATTGGCGTCACCGCGTCGCTTGCACTGCTGTCAATTGGCTTGGGAGGCGGTGCTTCGGGTCAGAATGAAGCCAAGCGGCTGGAATCGCGACTGCAACTGGCAGCCGATCAATCGATGCTGCGCGACGAGGTACTGGCGGTCAATCTCACCCAGCACAGCTACAACTTTGTACAATGGGACGAGGCGACGCACAAATGGGTGCCGACCAAGGTTGCCTTGCTCGAGGAGGCTCACGAATTGCCCAGTGGCATTACGCTGGCCAGCACCAACCGCTCCGCCACGAGCGATAGCGGCACTGCTATTGTCCCGCTCGATGTAAACGCCGCCGTTGCACCGCTCGAATTCACACTCGATGCCGGGCGAAGCCGCTGGACGATAGGCTTTGATGGCCTTACAGCCAAAGCACGTAGTTCATTGGCGAAAAGTCCGTGATTCTAGTTTCCAGAGCCAATTCAGAAGCGGGCTTTACCCTGATCGAGGCGATGGTTGCGCTGGTGATTCTCAGCATCGCCGCAGCTGGGATCATCCGTGCGTCCGAAGCTCATGTCGATACGATTCATGGGCTTGAGAAACGCACCGCCGCGCGCTGGGTGGCGGAAAACACCATGACGGAGGCTGCAGTTGGCATTGCTACCTCGGGCGATCAGCCGATGCTGAACTGGAACTGGTCGGCGCGAACATCGTCAACGCGCAGCGACGATCCGGATTTGCGCCAGGTAATTGTTCAGGTTCGCGAAGCGGGATCGGCTAGCCCGATGATCACATTGCGCGGCTTTGCCGATGCGGGGACCACCAGCAAATGACCCCGAGACAGGCCCGCATTGGCGTCGATGTCTACACCGGCGCGGTGATCGTTTCGGTCGCCGTCGCGCTAGCCGGGCTGACGTGGCGATTGACCGGAGACGCTGGCGACAGTCCCGCCGCAGCGCCAGTGGTGGCGCGCCGGGATTCAAATGATATTGCCAATCTGATCACGCTTGCTCCGTTCGGCACCGTTATGGCCGAACAAACGGCGGGCGGCGGCGATGGCGCAATCAAGCTTAAAGCAATCTTCATGTCGGTACCGGCCGAATCGTCGGTCGTGCTGATTGCGGGTAGCGACGGCAAGGTTGTTTCGTACGGGATTGGTGCCGCAGTAGGAGGCGGAGTCATCGAATCAATTCAGGCGGAGCAGATTGTCTTGCGCACTGCATCAGGTCCTAAAACCGTGGCGCTGTTTCCCGCGACGGGCCCTGTCACTGTTGCCGTGGTGGGCGGCTCCACCACTGCCCCGGTGATTGTCGTTCCAGCAGCAGTGCCCACGGTGGTCACAGTCGCGCCGGGCGCAGGTGTGCCCGGTTCCGCTGCTCTGCCGCCGGCATCACCCAGCGCACCTTCCAGCACCGGTTTTCGCATCGGCCCTTCGCTGTCGCCGCAATTGCTCTCCACCGGATTGCAGGCTGGAGATGTTATCGAGCGGGTGAATGGCACCCCCGTGAGCAGTGGGACGAACGAACGCGAGATTTTTGCCCGTGCCAAGGCTGCGGGCGTGGCGGAAATCGTCCTGACGCGTGGTGGGCGACAAGTAACTCTTTCCGTGCCAATACCTTGATCGTGATTCGGATTTCCTTGTTTTCCCGTTGGTCGTTGACCCTTGCGTTGTCGGCCATGTTGTCGTTTCCGCTGCTTGCGCAAACACTTCCTGTGCCGGTGGTGGTACCGCCGCCGCCTGCTGACGTCGTAGTCAATATGCGTGATGTCGATATTGCCGATGTTGCGCAGCAAATTTCGCGGATAACTGGCCGTACGATTATTCTCGATCCCGCCGTAAAAGGCACGGTCAACGTGGCGTCGGCAACGCCGTTAAGCCCTGCCGGGGTATGGGAACTGTTCGTTTCAGTACTGCGCGGACAGGGGTTTGCCGTTACCCGCAACGGCCGCGCTTGGCGCGTCCTGCCGCAAGCAACCGCCGTGCGCGAACCTGCCAATGGCGCAGCGACCGGACGTGTCATCACCCGGATGGTGCGGCTGCGCAATGTCTCGCCTGAAGCCGCCGCGCGCATATTCCGGCCGCTGGTTGCAGCCTTTGGCAGCATTGAATCTGTGACCAATCCCAATGCCATC
>JANNZB010000081.1:0-3377 GCA_031410395.1 Novosphingobium sp. | reverse complement strand
TGGTCGTCGGTCATGCGGCCGAACCCGCTGCCCAATCGGCGACCGACTTTTCCAATCGTTCGCGCAAGTCGTTCATGGCCTTGGCGTCGTCACGCGCGCGCTCGCCGCGCACTTCGTCAATCCATTCGGAGTTGAGTGGTTCGCTGGCCTTCAGTCGGCGGCGAACCAACCCGGCCAGCCGCGGATCGTTGCCGGTGATGGTGTCATGAGCCAGCGAGAGCGTTCCGCTGTCGATGGGTAGTTGATGGTCTAACAGGAACCCGCAAATTGCACTCAACCGTTCGCGATTGGCAATTTCCTGAGGCGAAACAGTCTCGTCCAATTCAGCCTCTGTGCCCAAGCCTAACCAATGGCCTATTCGCCGAAAGAGGGGGTTTGGTGCCATGGTTTGATGATAAACGACGAGACGGAGCAGATTTTAAGGCCCTGTCAGGTTTGATTGAGAAAAATTCAACTCACCGATCGCTGAACCGGCTCGGCAGTCCATTCATGCTCGGACAGAAAGGTCGAATGTTCGCGGCGCAGATATTCGAGACGGTTGCGATCGACGAACTCTTCAAACAGGATGCCTGCCTGGCCATCGCGGATCCAGCGAACGGTGCCGTTCAATGCCTCGCCGGTCTCCAGCCGGATCAGGATATACTGATCGACGCTCATCACCGCGCCGTTGAGGGTAATGCAGCAGCCTTCGGGCGTTACATTGACGATCACCACGTCACACTCCTGCTCCGCAGGGGTTTTACACCGCGCAAAGAAAGTCACCCGCAATCGCTCGGATCTGCGATAGACCCTAACCTCGTCCGCCACTGACGCCTCCGTTCAGCGCGCAGACTATGACGGTTTGGTAAATCTTCGGCTAACGAAAGGTGCTTATTTGCTGTTTCAGCGAGGCTAAACTGAAGCCGGGTCCAGCCCGCGCCCCGGCCTGACCACCCAGTAAAGGTACCCTATGGTTGGCCGGGCAAGGGCGCGGGCCAGACCCGACTTCCCGCGCTGGCGGAAAAGTCTTATCTTACCCGCGGACCGCCAAACGGAAGCGGTGGAGGCGGGCGGCGATGGCCGCGCGGCAGTTGCGCCTGGAAAGCGCGGCCGCAATGGTCGACGCAATAAGGGAACCCCGGGTTCACCTTTTCGCCGCAGAAATGGAAATCCGCTTCACCTGGATGGCCCATTGGCCAGCGGCAAATACGATCATTGAGATCGAGTAGGCTGGTCTTGCCAGAAATTTCGGCGCTCGGCTTCGCAGGCACGAGGCGGCGCGGCGGAGCGGGCGGAATTGGTGCCTGCTGGTCACCCGGGCCTTGGCGAAGAAAACCGCCGGGCCCAACCGAAACAATCCTTGGCTGCGGTGACGGCGAGGAAGAGGCACCGGGCAACGGTTGAGATGGCACGGCTGCACGCGGGGCAACCGGAGCTGCGGCGACAGCTGCCGCACACGGCGCCGGTTCAGCCACCGGCTTGACCGCTCGCATCGCAGCCTCAGACTTTACCGGCTTGGGGCTGGGCTTTGGCGCGGCATCGGCCTCGTTCGGTTTAACCGGCGAAGGGCGCGCTTTCAGGCCCAGGCGGTGCGCCTTGCCGATCACAGCATTGCGCGAGACGCCGCCCAGTTCTTCCGCGATCTGGCTGGCGGTTGCGCCGCCTTCCCACATCTTGGTCAGCGTTTCGATCCGTTCGTCGGTCCAGCTCATTGCAATTCCTGTTTCTAACCGCAGCGCAAGCGTGCGAGTGCTTGCCATGCAAGCGACCAGCCGATAGTCGCGGCAGCATGGCCAATCAACCTGTTATTAGCACATCCGAGCCCGCAGCGGGCGGCATTCGTCAAAGGGATTTTCCGGGGCAGGGCGTTCCCCTGATCCACAGGATTAACAAGCTGGGGTTGTGGACGCTCTATGTCAAGGAGGTGCGCCGATTTATGAAGGTGCAGACCCAGACAATTTGGGCCCCCGCGATCACCACTTTGATGCAGCTGGTGATCTTCACTGTGGCGCTGGGGCGCGGAGGCCGCGAAGTTCTGGGGGTGTCGTTCCCCACCTTCGTCGCGCCGGGTCTGATTGTCATGGGCATGATGAACAGCGCATTTGCCAATACCAGCTTCAACTTTCTTTCCGGCAAGATGCAGGGAACAATCGTCGATTATCTTATGCCGCCGCTGTCCGAGGTTGAACTGATGGCCGGACTTATCGGTGCGGGGATGACACGCGCGCTGCTCGTCGGGCTGGCTCTGGTGGCAACCATGGCGTTTTACCCCGGCGTGCACCTTGCCGCGCCGCATCTGTGGGCGATTATCTGGTTCGGCCTGATGGGCGCCCTGCTGCTCGCCTTTGTCGGATTGATAAGTTCGATGTGGGCTGAAAAGTTTGATCACAACGCGGCCATCACCAATTTCATCATCATGCCGCTGACCATGCTTTCGGGCACGTTTTACGTCATCGACAACCTGCACCCGGCGTTCCAGGTGATCAGCCGGGCTAACCCGATCTTTTACGTGATCAGCGGCTTCCGTTTCGGCTTTCTCGGGCAGAGCGACATCGGCAGCACCAATCTGGCCGTGCTGCATGGAGCGCTGGGGCTAGGCGCGCTCAATCTGGCGCTGGGGGTGGTGACGTTTCTGCTGCTCCGGGCTGGGTGGAAGCTGAAGAGCTAGTCGCGCTGGAATTGCTCTAGTGCGTCAGCCCGCGCCTTAACCGATAACGGCCCTCGCCAAATTCCTCAAACAGCTCATCGACCGAAGGATGCTCCACCGGTCCGGCCTCGCCGTCGCCGGCAAGATTCTGCTGGCTGACATAGGCGATGTAACTCGATTCGCTGTTTTCGGCGAGCAGGTGGTAGTATGGCTGTTCGCGTTCGGGCCGGACTTCGTGCGGGATCGATTCAAACCATTCCTCGCTGTTGGCGAAGACCGGATCGATATCGAAAATGACCCCGCGAAAGTCATAAATCCGGTGCTTGACGACATCGCCAATAGCAAAGCGCGCCTTGTTGCGCAGCGGTGCATCGATCAGCCGACCGGCCTGGGGTGAGAAGAAGCTGGCGCGTTCCATGCTTCGCTATATAGGTTTTGTGCATCTGCGAAACAAGCGCCCCGATGCGGCCATCCCCCGCGATCCGTTCAGAAGGGCTTGGCAAGCGCGGGAGCATCGGCTAACCGCCGCGCCTTGCCGACCGGGCCGGGGCCTCGCGCCCCGCGTTCATGCGCTTCTAGGAGAGGTGGCAGAGTGGTCGAACGCGCCGCACTCGAAATGCGGTTTACGGGTAACCGTAACGTGGGTTCGAATCCCACCCTCTCCGCCACACATAAGTCATTGACATAGCAGGATTTGTCTTTGGCCGGGAAAGGCGCGGTTCCGCGCCTTTCAGGGCTATGGTCCGGTCTG
>JANNZB010000080.1:0-3516 GCA_031410395.1 Novosphingobium sp. | reverse complement strand
CACATGGCTAACCAGATCGCCGCCAACTGAGCGCGCGAAGCCGATCCGCCGCGTGCCGTCGCCACCCATATCGCACAGTTCTGGGACCCGCGGATGAAAGCAGTGATCAGGGCGGCAGATCAGACGGCGCTTTCACCGACTGCCGCGGCGGCTTGTAAATTGCTGAACGCCAGCCACAGTGCATTGGATCGCGATGATAGTTGAGGCGAACGCGTTGGTCTTGCGCAGGGTGTTTCAGTTGTCGATCATGCCGACACTGTCGAAGATCTGATTGCACAGGGGCTAAATACCGAAAGTCGCGTTGTGGCGCGGGCGGTCAAAGCGCATCTTGAACATCGCATCCTGCTCAGCGTCAGCCGCACCGTCGTGTTCAAATGAGGGAGATCGGGGATGACTAGCCCTGTAACCGGGCACTAAAACTTCCGTCCATCTGTTTCTATGCTGACGATCAACTCCGGTAGCCGCAGCCTCAATTTAAGCCGCTAGACAGTTAACTAATTGACTGCAAAAGCACGTCTATGGTTGGCTATCATGCGGTCTTGCGCGCGAAGCCTGTGTTCCGGCGAGGCTGAACGGCGGCGGTGTCGCCTGCGTCAAGGGGCTGGTAATTACTGGAGGGAAGCACTGTGGCCATGCAATTGGACGATTACCGGCTCCTGGGGCGCTCGGGACTGCGCGTTTCGCCGCTGACATTGGGGACGATGACCTTTGCAGTCGATGGCTGGGGCAGCACCGAGGCGGAAGCCGCGCAGTTGATCGACAGCTACATCGCACTGGGTGGCAATTTCATCGATACCGCCAATTTTTACGGCGGGATGGGCGGATCGGAGCGACTGCTCGGAAAGTTGCTCGGCAAGCGGCGTGATCAGATGGTGATTTCGAGCAAATATTCGCTCACCACCCGTCCGGGTGATCCCAATGCCAGCGGCAACCACCGCAAGAACATGGTCCGCGCGGTAGAGGATAGCCTCAAGCGGATGAACACCGATTACATTGACCTTTATTACCTCCACATGTGGGATTTTCGCACCCCGGCGGACGAAATCCTGCGCGCGTTTGATGATCTCGTCAGCGCGGGCAAGATCCATTACATCGGCATTTCGGACACACCGGCGTGGCAGGCGAGCCGTTTGCAGATGATGGCTGAACTGCGCGGCTGGACGCAATTTTGCGCGCTGCAAATATCCTATTCGTTGATCGAACGCACGGTCGAGCGAGAACTGATCCCAATGGCGCGCGAAACCGGGATGGCGGTTTGCCCGTGGTCACCGCTTGGTGGCGGCGTGCTTTCGGGCAAGTATTCAAACGCTGACCTTGAACTCAAGCCAAAGAACTTCACCTCCCGCAAGGAGATTAACGTCGCCACCGGGCGACTTTCCGCACACAGTCTCGAGGTGGCCAAGGTGGTCGGGCAGGTTGCGGCGGAAATTGGCAAAACATCGGCGCAGGTGGCGCTGGCGTGGATCCTTTGCGATCCCGCCGTCGTTTCGCCCGTGATCGGCGTGCGCACCCCGGCGCAGCTCAACGATAATCTTGGCGCGCTCACTGTCACGCTGCACAAAACGCAGCTCGCGCGGCTCGATGCGGCAAGCGCGGTGCCGCTCGGTTTCCCGCATGAGATGCTAGCCGCGCCGAGCAACGCCATGAGCTTTGGCGGGGTCAAGGTTGAACGGCGCTGAAATGATCCCATCTGGCTTTGACCTGACCGGACGTACCGCCCTGATCGCCGGCGCTTCTTCAGGGCTGGGGGAGGGCTTTGCGCGACTTCTCGCGGCGGCGGGAGCGCGCGTGGTGCTTGGCGCGCGGCGGGTCGAACTGGTTGAGGGCATCGCCGCGGGGCTGCGTGGCGCTGGCTATCAGGCTCTCGGCGTTTCGCTGGACATCACCAGCGAGAGCTCCGTCATCGCCGCCTTTGACCGGGGAGAGCAAGAGTATGGTACGGTCGATACGGTGATCGCCAATGCAGGCGTGGGCAGCGGCGGGCGGTCGACCGAACTGACCTATGAGGACCTGCGCCGCACGGTCGATACCAATCTGATTGGCACCTATCTGGTCGCCCGCGAAGCCGCGCGCCGGATGATCGACGGGGGCAGCCGGGAGAGCGAGACTGGGCGTATATTGTTCATCGGCTCCATCGCCGCGCTGCAAAACCACACCGGAGACGCCTCCTATGCCGCGAGCAAGGCGGGCATCGCCCACCTTACCCGGCAGTTCGCCAAGGAGTGGGCGCGGCAGGGGATCAATGTCAACTTGATCCATCCGGGCTGGATTGAAACACCTATAAATGCAGGGTTTTCTGCTTCTGAACGCGGGCTACAAGATATAGCCGCCCTGCCGCGCAAGCGGTTGCAGGAGCCGTCCTCGCTCGATGATATGGTGCTGTTTCTGTGCTCCGACCGATCACGGCAAATCACCGGCGCGGTGTTTACGCTCGACGATGGCCAGTCGCTATAGCGCGGGCCGAACATATGAGTTAGCATGGCTCATAACATGCGGCAGAGGGCGCTGGCACGATGGCAAAGGTTCGCTTCAAGGTAAACGGCAAGCTGCATGTGGTGGACGCCGATGGCGATACCCCGCTGCTGTGGGTGCTGCGCGATCATCTTGGGCTGACGGGCACCAAATACGGCTGCGGCATAGCCCAATGCGGGGCCTGCACGGTGCATATGAACGGATCGGCGGTGCGGTCCTGTCAGGTGCCGCTCGAAGGCCTTGGCGGCGCGGATGTGATCACGATTGAGGGCCTCGCGGGCAAGGACGGGGCGCGGCTTCAGGCACTGTGGTTTGAGATGAACGTGCCGCAGTGCGGTTATTGCCAGGCCGGAATGCTGATGGCGGCGAGCGATCTTTTGAAGCAGCACCCGAAGCCAAGCGATGATGAAATCGACGCCTTCATGTCGAACATCTGCCGCTGCGGCACCTATCCGCGGATCAAGGCAGCGATCAAGCGCGCGGCGGGGGTGGCGGCATGAACGCGGCCTCGATTGATCGCCGGGGGTTCCTGATCACCACGGCAGTTGTGGGCGGCGGCATGGCGCTGGGGCTATCTGCGCAGGCGGCTGTGCCGGGCGGGCAGACTATGCCTTGGGGGCCTGACGTCGCATCAGGGGCTGAGTTCTCGCCGTGGATTGAAATCGCGCCCGATGACACGGTGACCGTCCGCGTGCCGACGCCCGAATGCGGCAATGGCGCGATGAGTCAGGCGGCGATGAATGTGGCCGAGGAGCTCCACTGCGACTGGTCCAAGGTGCGCGTGGTCTTTGCCTCCTATGCCCGCGATTTTGCCGAAAAGGGCGCCTATAACACGGGCTTCCTTTCGTTCTTCAGCGGCCATTCAACCGGCAAGCTGCGTCTGCAAAAGACGCTGCAACTGGGTGCCAGTGCGCGCGAACGGCTGAAGATGGCGGCGGCGGCGCGTTGGGGTGTTCCCGCCAGCGAGATCGCCACCGATAATAGCCTGCTCACCCACAAGCCATCCGGCCGCAAACTGCGCTATGGCGAGGTTGCGGCGGCGGC
>JANNZB010000079.1:0-3027 GCA_031410395.1 Novosphingobium sp. | reverse complement strand
CCCTGCGAAGGCGGCGCGGCTTCGTGCACTGCCTCGACCACTGCCTCGTACTGGTGCGCTCCGGTGACCGCGAGCACTTGCGGGAATTTGGCGCGGATCAGCTCGGCTTCGCTGCCCAGGCAGCCGGTCACGATCACCCGGCCATTTTCTGCAATTGCCTCGCCAATCGCGGCAAGGCTTTCCTCCTTGGCCGAATCGAGGAAGCCGCAGGTGTTGACCAGCACCACGTCGGCCCCAGCATAGTGGGCGCTCATCGCATAGCCATCGGCGCGCAGCTTGGTAAGGATGCGTTCGCTATCAACCAGCGCCTTCGGGCAGCCGAGGCTGACCATGCCGATGCGCTTTTGATCGGGTATCGTCTGGGGGGCATTGATAACAGTCATCGCGGCGCGCCCTACACGCAAGCGCGGCAAAGTGCTACTGCGGCGATCATTGAGGATAAGAGGATGCGAATATGGGTCCGGTAAACTGGCTTGCGGTTCTGCTTTCGGCAAATCTGGCGATTGCGGTGGGCTTCGTCTGGTATGGTCCGTTGTTTGGCGGCGCACCGCTGTTTGGGCGGGCGACCGGAGAGCAGGGCAAGAGCAACGGCCCGGTGCGGTCAATGGCGGGGGCAATTGCCTTTCAGGCGCTGCCTGCGCTGATGCTGGGGCATATGTTTGCGCGGCTGGGGGCGGAAACGCTGGCGGCCAAGCCCTGGCTATACTGGATGCAATCGGGCGGGATTGCTTTGGCCTTCATAGGCCCGGCGCTGTTCATTTCCTATTCGCGCCACAGGATGCCGATGCGCGAGGCGCTGGTTGATGCGGGGTTCTGGGTGGTTGTTTATCTGGCGACGGGGACGGTATTCTGGGTGCTCGCCTAATCGCGTCCCGGCAGCACGCTCTCGGGATCAACCGGCACATTATCATGCCGCAGTTCGAAATGCAGTTCGGTGTTGCTCGTTGATCCGGTGTTTCCGATCAGCCCGACCTGATCGCCCGCGCGCACCTTTTTGCCTTTCTTGACGCTGACCTCCTGCAATTTGGCATAGGCCGAGAACCAGCCGCCGCCGTGGTCTATCACCACCAGCTGGCCGAATTTTTTTGGCTCGTCGCCAGCGAATACCACCCTGCCCTTGGCCGTTGCGCGTACCGGATCGCCCTCATCGCCGGAAATATCGATGGCCGAGTGTGCTCCCCGGCGGGCGGGCGGGGTGAAGCCCCTGCGCACACTGCCTGTCGCGGGCCAGGCGAATTTGGGGTGATCGGGGACATCGGCTTGTTCAACTGACGGAGCGCGTGAGATGGCGGCGGGTTTTGGCGCGCTCACCGTCGGGATGACCAGTTTCGCCCCGGCCTTCAGCGGCTTGTTCGGATCGAGGCCGCTGGCGGTGGCAATTTCTTTCCACGATACGCCCTCATCATAGGCGATGCCGAAGCCGGTTTCGCCGGGCTCGACCACGCGGTTGCGGCGGCGGGGGATGATCAGCACCTGGCCCTTGCGCAGGGTGTATGGTGCTTTCAGCCCGTTCACCTCGATAATCAGCACGCGCGGGACAACCGCCCGTTCGGCCACCCCGGCGAGAGTCTCGCCCGATTTCACCGTGTGCCGCGTCTCATCTTCCGGTGCCGCCGCGAGCAACAGCGGGGCCAGCGCGAAGAGAAACGCGGCGGCCCTCACGCAAATTTGGCCTTGAGCGCTACCATCGAGGCATCGTGGGTCAGATCAAGGTGCAACGGCGTCACCGAAATGTAGCCATCGCCAATCGCCTCAAGGTCGCTGTCGTGTCCCGGCGTGTGCTCGATGCCGTAAAGTCCGAACCAATAATAGCGATAGCCGCGCGGGTCTTTGCCCTCGACCACCGATCCGCGGCCATAATCGTGGAAGCCCTGCCGCACCGCGCGCACGCCTTTGACAGCATCGGCGGTGAGCGGCGGGAAATTGACGTTGATCAGCGTGCGCGGGGTGAACGGGGTGTCGATCAACTGGCGGATCACCCGCTCGCCCCAGGCCTCGGCAGCATCGAAGGGAACGCTATCAGCCATGCCCTCTTTCGAATAGACCTGGCTGAGCGCGATTGAGCGAATGCCCGCCAGCGCGCCTTCGATGGCGGCGGAAACTGTCCCTGAATAGGTGACATCATCGCCCAGATTCGCCCCGCGATTAACGCCGGACAGGATCAGGTCAGGCGGTTCGGGCAGCACTTTTTTGAGTGCCATCGTCACTGAATCGGTTGGCGTTCCGGCCACCGAGAACCGCCGCTCGGCGTGTTTGTGCATGCGGATGGGCTTGGTGAGGGTGAGGCTGTGCCCCGCGCCCGATTGTTCCTCGCTCGGCGCGCAAATCCACACGTCATCGGATAGTTTGCGCGCAATCCGCTCAAGAACGTTAAGGCCGGGAGCGTTGATGCCATCGTCATTAGTCAACAGGATGCGCATCAAGCAGGCTCCAGCCGGGTAATACTGCCCATATAGGGCGCGAGCGCGGCGGGCACATCAACCGAACCGTCCTCCTGCTGATAATTCTCCAGCACCGCCACCAGCGTGCGGCCAACCGCCAGCCCCGAACCGTTAAGCGTATGGACGAATGTGGTGCCCTTCTGCGCTTCTGGCCGATACCGCGTATTCATCCGCCGCGCCTGAAAATCACCGCAGTTTGAACACGATGAAATCTCACGATGCGCGTTCTGTCCCGGTAGCCAGACCTCAAGGTCATAGGTCCGCCTGGCGGTGAAGCCCATGTCTCCGGCACACAGCAGCATCTTGCGATAGGGCAGGTCCAGCGCCTGCAGGATCGATTCCGCCGCGAGGGTCATCCGCTCATGCTCGGCGGCGGAATCCTCGGGGCGGCAGATCGTTACCAGCTCGACCTTTTCAAACTGATGCTGGCGTATCAACCCGCGCGTATCACGGCCATAGCTGCCAGCTTCGCTGCGAAAACATGGCGTGTAGGCGACGTAGCATTTTGGCAGTTCGGATGCATCGAGTATTTCTTCCGAATGATAATTCGTCACCGGAACTTCGGCAGTCGGGATCAGAGCAAAGC
>JANNZB010000078.1:0-1678 GCA_031410395.1 Novosphingobium sp. | reverse complement strand
ACCGCGAAGGGCGGGACTATCAGCAAGATCGTGCCGACGCTTTCCGGCCCGGTGACCACCGCGCGCAGCGAGGTTGACGTGGTGGTTACCGAGTATGGCGCGGCGGAACTGAAGGGGCAGAGCCTCGCCGAACGCAGCCGCCGCCTGATCGCCATTGCCCACCCTGATTTCCGCGAGGAGCTGGAGCGGGTGGCGCACGAAATAGCCAGGAGGGGATTCTGATGACCGACGCCGTGCTCTACGACTTGCGCGAACCGGGCGTGGCGGTGATCACCATCAGCCGGCCCGAGCAGCGCAACTGCCTGAGCCTTGAGGTCCGCGAAGGGCTGTTCGCGGCATGGACGCAGTTTGAGGGCGATGACGCGGCGCGGATCGCGATCCTGACCGGAAGCGGCGAAAAGGCGTTTTGCGCAGGCGGTGACCTGAAGGAAATGGTCGAAAAGGGCCTCAAAGTCCCACCGCGCGATATGTTCCCGGTGCCTTATGAGAACATCACCCTGACCAAGCCGACAATCGCTGCGGTGAACGGCGTGGCCTTTGCCGGCGGCTGGATGATCGCGCAGGCATGCGATCTGTGCGTTGCCAGCACCTCGGCAAAGTTCGCCATAACCGAAGTCAAAGTCGGGCGCGGCAGCCCCTGGGCAGCACCGCTGATCCACATGATCCCGCAGCGGATTTACATGGAAATCGTGCTGACGGGCAAGCCGATCACCGCCAGCCGCGCCTATGAAATCGGCCTCGTCAACCGGCTGGCTGAACCGGAAGCGCTGATGGACGCCGCGCTGGAACTCGCGCGCGAAGTCCTCGAAGGCGCACCACTTTCGGTGCAGGCCGCACGCAACACCGTAATGCTGAGCACCGAAATGGGCCGCGCCGATGCCATCGATGCCGCCTATGCCGCGCATGAAACCTGCTACAATTCCGCCGATGCCCAGGAAGGCCCACGCGCCTTTTCGGAGAAGCGCAAGCCGGTGTGGCGGGGGGTCTAGGCTGGACTAACCTGAAAATCACCAATAGCATCCCCTTACTATTTCTTGGAGATGATGATGGGATTTCTGGGTTCTGTTCGCTGGCATCTCGCCAATCTCCATAAATTTGGCGGACGTGAAAATCGCGCACAGTTCTGGCCCTACGTCGCCTTTGTCATGGGGTTGATGATGGTCGGCACTGCAGCGGTGATGCTTCCTCTGATGGCAGGCGCATTCACCAAGATGCAACAGTTCGCCAGAGAGCATCCCGACCAGGCGACAGTGCAATCTGGTCCGGGGAGTTATTCGATCACCATAGAGGGGAATCACCCAGAACTAATGCCCGATATGACTGGATTTATGGGCGCGTTCGGCGTGGTTGTAGCAATCGTTGTTTGCCTTCTAGCGGCCGCAGTTGCGCGACGGCTGCATGATCGGAATAAGTCCGGCACCTGGGGACTGTTACCGCTACTGTTTCTGGGAATTGGATTCGCCATGATGCCACGGATTTTCGCTATGCGAGAGTTCGATATGACACTATTTTTCGGCTTATTCATCAATAACTTAATTTACTTTCTATGCTTGGCGGGCCTCGTGTTGCTGCTGACTGGGGCGGGCACTTCATCCGAAAACAAGTTCGGCTCCCCACCTAACGTTAGCTAATCACGCTTCAACCATCCCGCGCCATGCCAAAGCTATAGCCCAAATGC
>JANNZB010000077.1:0-6689 GCA_031410395.1 Novosphingobium sp. | reverse complement strand
TTTCCCAGATTCAGGTCGAAACCGGTCACGCCCAGTCTGCTGCGGTTGGACTTGGCCCGCGCCCTTCTCCCGCCGAGCTGTTTCGTTTTTGCCTGCCGATCGAACGCGACTTGCCGCCTGTTAGCATCACCCGATTTGCATCAAATCGTTTCCAGTTCAGTTCGCCCTCAACCGACTTTCGGCCCCACGACCCCTTGTTACTGCGCCCGGCCGATATTGCCCACCTCAAGCTGCCCGGACCGGCGAGCGCGTTGCTGGGTATCTCGGTCGGATTCGGCTCGAACTTCCTGAGTGGCATCCGCAGCGGAAGCCGCATCTTGCTTCAAAACGGCTATCACCGGGCCTATGCCTTACGCAGCGCAGGATTCACCCACGCTTGGTGCGTGGTCGAACTGGTCACCCGAAAGGACGATTTGCGCCTCACCGCTAACCCAGAGGTTCTGGCCGATCCGGAGTTCTATTTTGGCGCCAAACGACCGCCGATCTTGCGCGACTATTTCGATCCACGGATCGCCAAGCGCCTCAGGGTCAAGCGCATGGATTGTATCGTCGAAATTGAGATCAAAATCAGCAGTTCCGTCGCCACCGCCGAATGATTTTGGAGCACGGGCGATTCACGCGGCGATGGAAAGCCATCCCGTCACGCTGAAACGGCGTCTGGGGGCCGCGCGCGTCACCAACGAAACGCTATGATAGCGCGGGATCGCAAAGAGATCGAGCGTGTTGAACTGCGGAATGAGTCCGACGCAATCTACCCCGCCGATTTCATGAAACAGCAGAAGCCCACCCCATTCGAGGCGCCATTGGGGTGTCAAACCGAGGACAAATGCCACCTTTCGGCCCGAATCGGTCAGATCGTCGTCATGGCCGGTGAGGAAATCCCCTTCGCCATAGGCGGTGACCTGTCCGTCGGTGAAGGTTGGAGCATCAAGGCCGGTGATCCCTTCCAGCAATGCCTGCATCGGCTGGCCTTGCATCAGCTCACAAAAAGCACTCAGGACCGGGTTTTCGTCATGCTCACTAGCAGTCGGAATGCGCAGCGCCGCGTAGCTATACTGAAATCCGTCGATTGCCCGGGCAAAAATGTCTGTTTCCAGCGCGCTACGGCACTTCCCGCCCGGTACACGCCATTCGCTCCACGAGAGCTCGTGAGCGCCAGCTTCGTGATTGACGAGCTGGACCCAGTCTTCATTGCTCTCAAGATAGTGGTAAAGCTCTGGTGCGCCTCGTGCAAAAACACGGCAGACCCGCACTCGCCCATCGCGACGGAAGCGCGCGCCAAGATCTTCAATATCGAGCTCGGGATTGAGTTCGAGTGGTACCAATTCTGTCACTGTCTTTGCCTTTCCCCAGGCCTGAGCTGGAATGGGGCGAGCGGACTCGGGCGGTTCGACTTGTCTATCCGCCGTACTTGGCCATCTTCGACATGCAGTACGATATCGGCGAGGTCGATCAGCGCCGGGCGATGTGAAATGGCGATCCGGGTACTCGGCAGGGCCGCGATCGCCAATGCGACTTGACCCTCGGTCTTCTCGTCGAGATTTGCAGTACCTTCATCGAGCAGAAGCACATCAGGATCGCGATAAAGCGCGCGGGCAAGCAGTATTCGCTGGCGCTGGCCGGATGACAGAGCGGCGCCCATATCGCTCACCAGTGTCTGGTAAGACATCGGCATCCTGGCGATATCGTCATGTACGCGCGCGAAACGGGTCGCAGCCTCTATGGCCTGCTGGTCGGGCTGTGGGTGAAAGAAACATATATTGTCTGCCAACGTGCCCGTCAGCAGGTAGTCATCCTGCAAAACTGCGCCAATGCGCTGGCGCCAGATGGCCATGGTCGAACTGCCCAGAGCCAGCCCATCGATTTCGATCGCACCCGATTGGGGCGTGAGCAAACCAAGCAAGAGCCGCATCAAGGTGGTCTTGCCCGCGCCGGAAGGGCCTACAATCGCGACCAGACTTCCGGCCGGAATGTCAAAGCTCACCCGGTCGAGAACAAGGCCGCTGGCGCTGTCATAGGCAAACGTCAGGTTGCTGACGCAAATCGCCGGTGGGATGCGACTGGGGCGATGTCCGGGCGCGGGTGTCAGCATTTCCTTCTTCTCCCCGACAATGTCGGCAAGCCGTTCGAGATGAACGCTCAGGAGACGCCACTTCTGCCATTGCTGGACCAATGAGGTTGCGCTTGATGCGAAGCTGCTACGATAGGATAGAAAAGCCAACAGTAAACCCACGGTCAGCTTCTGCGAGGTCACTGCCAGCGCACCGAAATAAACGGTAACCAGAAAGGACGCACTGAAGATCGCGTCTTCCGCAAAAGCCAGCTTTAGGCCGATCATTCGCGATTTGTAGGTCGCTGAAATGACATCGGCATACCGGTTGCGCCATCCGCTTTCCCGCATCGTCTCGAAACCGTGCAGTTTGATCGCCCGCATTGCGCGCAGCGATTCCATTTGAAAGGATTCTTCTTGCGCACGCGCAACGATCTCTTCCTCGCTCCGCGCCCGCATTGCGGGATAAAGAATCTGAGCTAGGACCAGATACACGAGCGTGGCGCAGAACACGATGGCAGTCAGTGGAACACTGATGAGCAGCATCACCAAGAGCGTGGCGACGAGCAAAGTGCTGTCAATGAAAGAATCGACCAGCCCGCGAGTCAGCAGCGACTGGATGGGTTGGATTGAGTTGATGCGGGACAGAATGTCTCCCACGTGGCGACGTTCGAAATAACCCATCGGCAGGCGCAGTAAGTGTCGAACAATGTTGCCGCCTAGCTGGAACGTCAGCGATTCGCCTAGGCACAAGGTAACCCAGCTACGCAACATCCGCGTCACAGCTTGCAATCCGTAGATGAAGCCGAATCCGACCAGCAGCATTGTCAGCATGCTGGCATCGCCCTGGTTCACGCCCTCATCGATCACCAACTGGATGAAGAACGGTATGGCCAGCGCCGTTACCTGCACCATGAGCGAAAGGATCAAGACTTGTCCGACCGCTGAACGGAAGTTGACCAGACTGCTCCAAAGGTCGGACAACCGGGTCCGGGTCTGGGCGTTGATCGGCTTAAAATCGGCCGTTGGAGTCAACTCGAGCGCAACGCCGGTGAAATGGCGCGCGAACTTGTTGAGCCTCAAGTGTCGCCGCCCTCGCGCCGGATCGAGAACCGTGGCAATTCCGCGATCAACCTTTTCAAGCACCACGAAATGGTTGAGGTTCCAGTGCACGATCGCGGGAAGTTGCAGGCAGGCAAGTTCCTCTACTTCCAGCCGCACGGCACGTGCGGAAAGGTCGAGATCAGATGCAACGTTGATTAACTGCCGCAGCGTCATGCCCTTGATCGAGGTGGAAAATCGCTGACGCAAACTGGCAAGGTCGACCCGGTGGCCATGATAGCGCGCAATCATGCTCATCGAGGCTAGCCCACATTCGGCCGCCTCTGACTGGAGCACGAGGCGAATTTTCTCATTCCAGGGCCATTCGAAGCTGTGCATCAGCCGACCGCCTCGAAGATCGGGCCAAGCAGGATCTGCCAGAAACTGCGGCGCTCCATCACCAACTTTCCGGATAACGTCATGCCCGGCCGCATCGCGTTAATATCGATCTTGGCGCGCGGCGAGAATGCAAGGATGCGGGTCCGGATCCGGAAGACCGGTTCATCAATTTTGAGTCCCGCATCGAGATTCGACGGCTCGATTGGAACCTTTGAGACTTCGGACACCACGCCCCGGCTGGAGCCGAATTTCTGATAAGGAAACGCGTCAAACTGCAACCGGACGGCCTGGCCTGGTCGAGCATTGCCCACTGCCCGCGACGGCGCGTATAGCCAGATCTCCAGCTTGCTGTTTGATGGAATAACCGACACCGCCGCGCGTTCGGGAGTTGTCTGCTGGCCGACTTCCACACTTATGTCACCGACGGTTCCGGCCACCGGCGCGGTGAGGACGAGTTTGTCGGTGCGCGACAGCTCAAGCTGTTGTTGCGCAAGGACGGCTCTCTGCGCGAGCAGGACCGATTGGGTTCGTTGGGCCTCGAGTTGTTGATGTCCTCGGTCAGCTTCGTTCGCTTGCAAGGCATTGCGCTGGACGATGAGTTGCTCTCCGAGTCCTTCGTAGGTAGCGCGGCGAGACAGTAGTGCAGAGTGGCTGTCTTCGACCTGTCGCTGGGTGCCGGCATTTTCCTTGACCAAACGCTCGGCACGACGCGTGGCGGATTCCGCAAGGCGAATCTGATCCAGGGCAATTGTCCTCTGCCGTTCTAGCGATCCAATGGTCGCAGCCAGGCCGGCACGTTGCTGTGTCAGGGCGGCCGTTTCGGATGATGACTGATTGGCTATGATCGCGACTTGTCGCCCCAATTCCTGGTCCTGATTGCCGATCTGAGCTAGCTGGGGGGCAACACCACCTTGTCCTTGCGCGATAGCCAGGGTGACCAGCGGTTGCCCAGCATCGACATGCTGCCCGCTTTTGACGTGGATCGCGCTGACCTCGGCGGCGGAACGGGGATAGACGCGCGCAATGCCTTCATCATAGGCTACTATCCCGCGCACATCGACGGTCATGGTATAGCTGCCGAACAGCAAGAGCGCCAAGAGCAGTAGCGCTGCCCCTGCCGCGAGGCGGGTATAAAGGCGCGACGATGGCGGGACGGCGGCGACGACCGTACCGGTCAACCGGTTGCGGCTTGCCTCGATCACTTCATTACGGAAAAGGAGTTCGGTCATTTGCCCCGTGACTAGTCACATGCTGATTGGCACCAAGTAACGACGAAGACTGAAAACAAGGTAAAGAACCCGTGAAGATATGTGGGGGCGGCAAGCCGGTTGCTTTGTGATCAGCCAATTTTAACGACTAGGGGCTAGGAAAAAGCGATGCACTCTGTACGCCCGATCCAACGGATGACTTTGCTGGCGATCTTGCTCATCCTAGCCGCTGGCGGTTGCGCGCCAACTGTACATGTAGAGGGGCCACGTCCCATCACCTCATCCTCATGGAGCATTCAGAGCGTCAGCAAATCGCCAGCGCCCGCTCGGTTTTCGGGCCTCCTCAACGCTCCCGAGCTCGAGGTCCTGACGCACCAGGCCCTTGAGAACAACAGCGATGTCCGCATCGCGTCGGCGCGCGTCGCGCAATCGAACGCCTTGCTGCGCGCGGCGCGCCAGGCAACTCTGCCGGAAGTTTCCTTGGCCGCTAGTGCCAATCAACGCTTCCAGAACAAATCTGGCAGCCCGCTCGATTTCAGAAACTCCTTCGCCCAGTTGGACGTTAACCTCGACCTCGATCTGTTCGGGCGGCTGACCGCTGGCAAACGAGCCGCCCTGTCGCGGACACGCGCCGCTGAATTGGAAGGGGCAGCCGTGGTCTTGGCGGTCGAATCCGACGTGGCATCAGCTTACGTGCAGCGGATTACGCTTACGCGACGCATTGCCATTCTTGATACCAATATAGAGCGCGCCGTTGAACTTGACCGGGTGGTACGCGTGCGCTCGGCGGAAGGGGACGCAACCCGTGTTGATCAGGGCCTGCAGTCTATCCGGCTGCTGAATTTGCGCGAAAGAAGGTCCCGGCTGCTGCAGGCGCTGGATCAGACGCGAACGGCCCTGGCGATTTTGACCGGAACTGAGGCGCCGCAGTTCTCCGTTACCCTCGACAACGTGGACACTCTCACAATTCCGCAGCTCGGTTCGCCGTTACCCTCAGACCTTCTTGCTGCCCGTCCTGATGTGCGCGCTTCCGAAGCCTTGATTGAGGCGGCGAAGGGAGATGTTGCGCAAGCTCGGGCCGCGTTCTTGCCCCAGATTGGCATCAGTATGCAGGGGTTGCTTGAAACTGCAACCAGCACACCGCTCGGCAAGAGTCTGAACATAGGATCTTCGCTTTTGATGCCGATCTTCAGCCGCGGGCGCCTGCAATCCGCCTTGCAGTTTGCATCGGCAATTCAAGTCGAAGTTGTCGAGCGGTATCGCCAGAAGATTCTGGCCGCATTGGCGGAAGTGGAAGATGCGAGAAGTGCAGGCCAACGAGCGACAGAACGGGCGAAGCTGCTTGATGCAATAGTCGAAGAAGCGAGGCTCACCGCCCGCCTTGCCAGCGTACGCTACATCGAAGGTGAAGAAGACTTACTAAGCGTTCTCGACGCTCAAACCTCGCTCAGCGATGCTGAAGACGCCCAGGTGATAGGCTGGCAGGAAAGACTAACCGCGCAAATTGCTCTTTATCGTTCAATGGGGGGATATTCGGCAAAGACCAAGGAAGTTTCAAAATGAAAATAATCGGAGTAGCGACTGATCCGCCTCCTTCTGAGTGTTGCAAAATCCAGCTTCGAGTCCTCCTCCGAGAGGAATCCCTCCGACTTCAGCCAGTTTGGGGATATGGCCAGCCCATGGCCGCACGTACCGGGAATGCGAGCTATGGTCGCCCCGTCAGCGTCATATCCCCGAAGCGCCTGCCACAGATGAAGCTGTCAGAGACGAAGTCCAGGGACCAGCGCTGGTTCGGCCCCTGCGGGATTTTCATCGGCGCACGTGTCCCCAGCGCCCGCTTGCGGCCACTGCGGCGGCGCACCCGCAAGTCTTCCTCGCGGTAAATGCGCAGCAACTTCTAGTGGATCGGCGTGATGCCCTCTCGCGCCAGTAGATAGCCCAGACGGCGATAGCCGAACCGGCGGCGCTCAGCGGCCAGTTCGCGCAGCTGG
>JANNZB010000076.1:0-4419 GCA_031410395.1 Novosphingobium sp. | reverse complement strand
CTGAAAACGCACGACGACATCATCCCGGCTCGCCAGCCAGTCAACGATCTTGCCCTTGCCCTCATCGCCCCACTGGGCACCGATGACGGTGACATTTGCCATGAATACGGTCCTTCACCCTGCCAGGGTAATCCACATGCGCCCTTCGACAGGACTCGGCGCAAAGGATGGGACGGTGCGAGCACAGAATGCCCCGCAAAGCCGCGGCGCGGTAGGCGGGGCCGCGCGGGCAGTCAAGACCATGCGGCGGTTTTGCCGCGACAATTGATGACTTGAACTAAAATGCGCGGCTGCGATTATCAGATTTGCAGAAGACATCCTTTAAGGAACACCATGCGCAAATCCATCCCCCTGATCCTCGCTGCAACTGTTCTTGCCGCCAGTCTTGCGGCCCCAAGCAGCGCCGGACCGTTCCGTGATCGTATTCGCGCGAAAATGGCCGAGCGGATGATGGCAAAAGGCAATGCGGCAGATGCCAATGCCCCCACCACCGCGCCATCGGCGACGATCAGCTATGGCAAGGATCCCTTGCACAGCCTTGATTACTGGCAAGCGAAAGTTGGCACAGTCCCCGCACCACTGGTGGTTTTCGTCCACGGCGGCGGATGGAAGCGCGGGAGCAAGGTCAACGCCACCGGCAAGTGGAAGCCTGCCCATTTTGGCGCTGAAGGCTATAACTTCGCCTCGATCAATTACCGGCTGGTGCCGGAGGCAACGGTTGAACAACAGGCAAGCGACGTTGCCTCCGCGCTCAAGACCTTGCTCGATAAGGCGGACAAACTGCACATCGATAAGGCCCGCGTCGTCATCATGGGCCACAGCGCAGGCGCGCATCTGGTGGCGCTGGTGGGGACGGATGAACGCTATCTCAAAGGCGCGGGCCTTACCTTTGCCGATCTGGCAGGCGTAGTCCCCATCGACGGCGCTGCCTATGATGTGCCCGCGCAGATGAAAGACGGCCCGCAGATGATGCAGCAAACTTATGGGCAGGCGTTTGGTTTTGATGTTGCGCGGCAACAAGTGCTCTCGCCTACGAGGCAGGCCGGAGCCCCCAACGTCGCGCGGTTCCTTCTGCTGCATGTGCAACGGCCGGACGGCGTGCGTCAGGCGGAGGCACTGGAGAAAACGCTCAAGGCAGGCGGATCGCAAGTGGAACGCGATGGCTTTCCGGGGCAAGGGCTGATGGGACATATGGAGATCAACCGGAAGCTGGGCGATCCGGATTATGCCGCGACGGGGGCGCTGGATAAATGGCTGAAGGGGGTGTTTGGGGGCTAGGTTAGCCTCGTCCGCCATCCGTCTCACCCATTCAACCACTCCCGCTCATCCTGAGCCTGTCGAAGGACGCGCGCAACATCAACGCCACGCGCTCGCGCGTTTTGAATAGCGCCCAGACCAGGTGTCAGCGCGGTTCCTTCGACAAGCTCAGGATGAGCGAGGTTTGAGGTTGGGGTTAGGCTGCAAAAAAGAGACAGCAAACTCACCCCACCAGCGCTGCCACCAGCGCTCTAACCTTCTTCTGCCGCCACTGCGGCAGCGGGGCGACCAGCCAGTAGCTGCGTCGGCAGTTCTCCGCCTCTCCCAATGCTGAAATCCGCCCGGCCGCGTGCCATTCACGCGCGAGCAGTGCGGGGACGCGCGCTTTGCCAAGGCCCGCTGCGGCCGACGCCAGTGCAATTCCTGCATCGCCCACATGGATTGGCGGTTCGTCCTCGCCTTCGCCTTGCGGCGTGGGATCGCCGGGCCAAGAAATCCATGGGCCCTCGCCCACCGTCACCCGTTCGGCGCTGCCCAGTGCCACGCCTTCAAGCTCGCCTGGCCCATCGCTCCAGCGCACCGCGAGATCGAGGTTGGCCTCAGTAAAATCGACGTTCTCCCCGTCGAGCAGCACGAAGCGCACTTCGGGATTGGCCTTGCGGAAGACGGCAAGACGCGGGGCGAGCCAGACGGCGAGGAAATCTCGCGGCGCGGCGATGGTGAAAACGTGGCTCGATTGCCCTGCCTGCATCATCTGCACCGCATCTTCAAAATGCAGGAACCCGGTACGCAAGCCTTCGAGCCCCGCGCTCGCCTCGTCGGTCAGCTCCAGCCCCTTGGAGGTGCGGCGGAACAGCACCACGCCGAGCAGATCCTCAAGCGCGCGGATTTGTTGGCCGACCGCAGCAGGCGTCACCGCCAGTTCGTCCGCCGCGCGGGTGAACGACAGGTGCCGCGCGGCAGCATCAAACACGCGTAGGGCGTTGAGGGGCAAGTGGGTGCGCTTCACGGGCTCATCCCTATGGCGGGAGGGCGAATGGGGCAAGTCTCGTCATCCCGTGCTCCCCCGCGCAGGCGGGGGTCTCAAGAGGCTGGGCGAAAGCTAGCACCCGAAGGCCTGAGGCCTCCGCCTACGCGGGGGAGCCGGTAGTTAATGTAAAATTACGCTATCGCTCAGCCCGCTGCCCGGTCGTCGCGGGAGCCGCTAGCGGGAAGAACGGGATCGCTGCATCGATCATTGCGCCGTCTTCCAGTGCGAAGGTATAATGCCCTTCCATCGTCCCATTCGGCGTCGCCAACGGGCAGCCCGAAACATAGTCATGGCTGCCACCGGGGCGGATCAGCGGCTGTTCGCCAACCACGCCATCACCGTCGATCAGATTGACCATCCCGCGCCCATCAGTAATCTTCCAGTGGCGGGTTAGCAGCTGCACCGCCTGCTCAGAATGGTTCTCTATCCTGATGTGATAGACCCAGAACCACTTACCCGCCTCAATCCGCGATTGCTCAGGCAAAAAGTTCACCGCAACGCGAACGGTGATGCCATTGGTCATGGCGGCGTGCTGGAAAAGTTCCTTCATGGGGGGGAGCCTAACGCGGTTTGCAGCTTTCTACAATCGTCAGAAGCGTGGAATTTCCTGACCTGCCTTTCAATCGAGCGCGATGCCCATTTCCGCCATTTCACGTTCGGCCCAGAACAGCCGTCCGGTGTATTCCATTGGATTTGCGCAGGCCGAGAAATAGACGATCATCCGCGCAGGAACGGTCATCGGCACAGCCACCGAATCGTCAAGCCCCGCTTCTTTGACCCGGATCGCCACCAGCTCGGTGGCGACCAGCCCCGGATGCATACCGATCACCGCTATATTTTTTTGCGCGAGTTCGGGCGCGAGGCAGTTACCTAGCCGGTCAAGTGCGCGTTTGCTCGAATAGTAACCCGGAACGGCAAGACTGAATCCGCCCACGGCATCAAGTTTGGGCAATTCTTCAGGCTGGCGGAAAACTTCGCCGCTACCGGTGGAAAGGTTGATGATCCGCCCACCGCCGCGCGCCTCCATGATCGGCACTACCAGCTGAATCAGGGTAAAAGGCGCATGGACGTTGACGTCGAACTGATAGAGCCAGTCTTCACGCGACAGATCCAGAAACCGCATTTGCCAGATCGGCCCCGCCGTGGCTGCCGCGTTGTTGACCAGAATATCAACCCCGCCAAACCGGTCCACCGCAGCCTGCACCAGCGCTTTGAGGTCTGCCTCGCCCGAAAGATCGGTAGCTACGGCGATTGCCTGTCCGCCGACCGCTTCAATCTCCTTGAGCGTTTCACCCAGCGTGCCCGGTAGAGCGGAATCGGTTTCAACCGTGCGCGCCGCCAGAACGACTTGCGCCCCGCGCCGGGCAAAATCGAGCGACGCCTGTTTTCCCACACCCCTGCTCGCACCAGTGATGATGACGACCTTGCCCGCAAGATCAGCTTCGCCTTGACGTTCCATTCCAGACCCTCCCGGTCACGCAGAGTGTAAAGGGGAACGACCGGCGATGCACGAAAATCGCAATCGCCCGGACGGATTTGCAATATGGCTGGGCGGTCAGAAAGGGCGGTTAAAGCCCGACCACCTTCAGCGCGCGGTCCAAATCTTCGATCACGTCAATCGGATCTTCAAGCCCGACGCTGATCCGCAGCATACCTTCGGTCACGCCCATTTGTGCGCGCACTTCGGCAGTCAGGCTGGAATGGGTGGTCGAAGCCGGGTGCGTCATCAGCGATTTGGTATCGCCGATGTTGTTCGAAATATCAACCATTTCGAGTGCATCGAGAAATGCATGGGCGTTTTCCCGTCCTCCATCGAGCGTAAACGAGAACACCGATCCGGCCATCCGCATCTGGCGCATCGCGAGGTTATGCTGCGGGTGGCTGGGCAGTCCGGGGAAGTTTAGCAACGGCACGCGGAGTTCAAGAAACCGTCCAACCTCAAGCGCGTTCTCGGCCTGCTTGACTGCACGCAGTTCGAGCGTTTCCAGTCCCTTGAGCACCACCCAGGCATTGAACGGCGAAAGCGTTGGCCCGGTGTTACGCTGATAGGGCAGCAGGGTGCCGTTGATGAATTCAGCCGTGCCGCAAACAGCGCCCGCCAGAACCCGCCCCTGCCCGTCCATCAGCTTGGT
>JANNZB010000075.1:0-5226 GCA_031410395.1 Novosphingobium sp. | reverse complement strand
GTTGACGATTTGCACGAGGGAGTTGAAGAAGCCGCCGAGGTGATCGATAAGGGACTGGCGAATACGCTGCTCGATTGCTGGATTGCCGCTGTGAAGTAAGCACGCGCGCTTCGCACTCGACTTCGCATTATTCAAAGCGCTAAGGCCGCAGCGTAATGACCGATATGCTCACCGAAATCTGCAACACAACCCGCGCTGAGGTTGCACGCCGTAAAGCCGCGCGTTCTATCGCCGATCTTAACACTGCCGCGCATGGTCTATCCGCCCCGCGCGGGTTCGAAGCCGCGCTGCGCCGCGCTTCCGCATCAGGCTTTGCCCTGATCGCCGAGATCAAGAAGGCCAGCCCCTCCAAAGGCCTGATCCGTGCAGAATTTGATCCCCCCACCCACGCAGCCGCCTATGCGGCTGGCGGCGCGACGTGTTTATCGGTGCTCACCGACGCAACCTATTTTCAGGGCCAGGATCAATTCCTGATCGCCGCGCGCGCTGCCTGCGATCTTCCGGTGATCCGAAAGGACTTCATGGTCGATCCGTGGCAGTGCGCGGAGGCGCGGGCCATGGGTGCCGATGCGATTTTGATCATCGTCGCCGCGCTTGAAGACGGGGTGATGAGCGAAATCGAAACCGCCGCGATCGAACGCGGGATGGACGTTCTGGTTGAAGTCCACAATGAGGCCGAAATGGAACGAGCCGTGCGGCTCAAATCACGCCTGATCGGCATCAACAATCGCGATCTCAAACGTTTTGTCACCGATCTCGCCATCACTGAACGCCTAGCGCCGCTTGCACCCAAAGGAGCGCTGGTCGTGGGTGAAAGCGGGATCAACAGCCATGCCGATCTTCTAAGGCTGGAAAGGGCTGGCGTTCGCGCGTTCCTTGTTGGCGAAAGTCTGATGCGCGAAGACGATGTCGCCGCCGCTACACGGGCGCTGTTGAATGGCTGAACTCACACATCTGGATGCAGCAGGCAACGCCCGTATGGTGGACGTTGGCGGCAAGGCGGAGACCCGCCGTGTAGCAGTCGCGACAGGATTGATCCGGATGTCGCCTGCGGCCTTGGCGGCAATCCGCGATGGCGAAGTGCCCAAAGGAAATGTCCTCGCCGCCGCACGGATTGCCGGTATCATGGCGGCGAAAAAAACCGCTGAGCTGATCCCGCTATGCCATCCGCTGGCGCTCGATGCGGTGACGGTCGATTTCGCCTTTGAACGGGGCGCGCTGCGCGCCACCGCAACAGCTTCGCTTAGCGGACGCACCGGTGTAGAAATGGAAGCAATGACAGCAGCTTCGATCGTACTCCTGACGATTTACGACATGGCAAAGTCCGTCGACAAGGCAATGATAATCAGCGAGGTGCACTTGCTCAGCAAAAGCGGCGGCAAGTCAGGTGATTGGCGCGCACCCGAATGACCGCAGCGCTGCCGCTGGAGGAGGCGCAGACCCGCCTGCTGGCGCTGGCGGAGCCACTCCCGATCGAGCGCGTTGACACTGCATCGACTCTTGGCCGCTATCTCGCTGAGCCCCTGATCGCCCGCCGCACCCAACCTGCTGCCGATCTATCCGCTATGGACGGCTATGCCGTTTGCGGGCCCGATTTGACTGGCCCCTGGCAGGTAATCGGAGAGAGCGCGGCCGGGCATCCTTTTGGCGGATTGGTGAAAGCGGGAGAGACAGTCCGGATCGCCACGGGCGCGTTGATGCCGCGCGGTTCCAATGCGGTAATCATGCAGGAGGACGTGTCACGCGATGGCGACACTATAACACTAACCGGTAAAGCCCCTACGCCACCCGAAAAACACGTGCGGCATTGCGGCAACGATTACCAGACCGGGACTGAACTGCTCGCGGCGGGTACCCGGATCGGGCCTGCCCAGCTGGCACTGGCGCTGTCAGCCGGGCACACGCACCTCGCCGTTCACCGCACGCCGAATATCGTTATTATCGACAGTGGCGATGAACTGTCCGCCGATCCGGAAATATGCGCGCTCCACCAAATTCCCGCGAGCAATGGCGCAATGCTCGCGGCATTGGTTTCCTCGCTGCCCTGCCATGTATCACGGATTGGCCCTGTTCCGGACGATCTCGATGCTCTGGCGCAGGCGCTCGAGCAGGCGGCGCGCGCGGATATAATTGTCACCACCGGCGGCGCTTCTGTGGGCGCTCACGACCTGATCCGCCCGGCGCTTGCCGCTTGGGAAGCCCAGCTCGATTTCTGGAGGGTGGCCATCAAGCCGGGAAAGCCGCTGCTGGTAGCGACAAAAAGCGCGCAACTGGTGCTTGGACTGCCGGGAAATCCGGTTTCCAGCTATGTCACAGCTGTCCTGTTCCTCATGCCGCTGCTGCGCCACCTTCTTGGATCGGAGGCACCCTTGCCGCGCGCTCTGCCCATGCGGCTTGCTGGAGCTGTTTCCGCAGGCGGAGAGCGGCGAGAATTCTTGCGCGGTAAGCTCACCCCCCAAGGCGAGGTGGAAGTGCTTACCATGCAGCAAAGCGGCGCGATGGCTGCAATGGCCGTCGCCGATGTGATCATCGACCGCCCAGCGAATGCCCTCGCGCTCAACACCGGGTCGTTCGTCCCCGCTTATCTGATCGGAAATGGCGGAATAGCTTGACGAACGACGAATCGTTGCTTAATTGTTCCGCATTCGTTCACTGAACGGCGCAAGAACATTGGTTCAACAGCGCCCGAACAGAGGGAGTGCCGATACCATGTTGACTCGCAAGCAGCACGAGTTGATTCGTTTTATCCAGGTCCGACTGGAAGAAACCGGGATATCCCCCAGCTTTGAAGAAATGAAGGAGGCGCTCGACCTCAAATCGAAGTCGGGCGTGCACCGGCTGATCTCGGCATTGGAGGAACGCGGGTTCATCCGCCGCCTGCCCAATCGTGCCCGCGCGCTGGAAGTGCTGCGCCAGCCAGAAGATATCACCCAGCGTGCTGCGCGACCTGCTCCGGCGAACAGCAACACAACCGCACCGCCGCTGCGCGCACCTGCTGCGCAGCCTCAACCGGCCAACGATGTTATCGAAATCCCGCTGCACGGCCGAATTGCTGCCGGTGTTCCGATTGAGGCGATGGAGGGTCAGGCGATGCTTCCAGTGCCCGCCGCGCTGCTTGGTCCCGGTGAGCACTACGCGCTTGAGGTTTCAGGCGATTCGATGATTGAAGCCGGCATTCTTGATGGCGATTTCGCGCTGATCCGCCGGACAAGCACTGCGCGCGACGGCGAAATTGTTGTCGCGCTGGTACGCGGTGAGGAAGCCACACTCAAATATCTCCACCGCGAACAGGGCGGCATTCGGCTTGATCCGGCAAATTCAGCCTACAATCCGCAGCACTACGGTGCCAGCGAGGTCGAGGTGCAAGGCAAACTGGCAGGGTTGCTGCGCAGGTATCACTGAGTTTTCAGCGAAGGCCCGGCTGGTGTGATTGGCGTTTCGCTGGCATTGTCTGTCGACGCTGATTGCACTGGTGGCGTCACCGGTTTCCAGACCCTAGGTAGAACCGGACGCCACCAGCCGTGGTTGCCCTGTGCGCCTGCAACGGTGACCATCCGCCCATGTTCCAAGTCTATCGCCAGGCCGCCGGTTTGCCCCAGCGTCCGCCGATCTGCCTTGAGCACCTTGGGATGGCAGGAAGGCGGCAGCCAGCGGTCGGCTATCACGATATCGCTGAGTTCGCACGCCGACGCCAGATCACGCACCGCCACCGGCTGCGCGCCGCGCGCCATCAGCAGGTGCCAGGTCCGCCCTCCGCGCGGTAAGTCAAAAGCGCAGAACGCAGCGTTGCAACGCGCACCAGGCATATCCGCCAGGGGCATGATTGCGCCGCTCATTCCGGCGATTTCGGTCATATTTTCGCGCGAGTAATCGCTGCGTGGTTCGCGCAGGACCACCAGACTATCAGGTGACAAGCCGGTTATCCCGACATGCGCTCCATCGCCGGCAACCAGCAGATCAGGCGCGCGAAGCACCGTCAGCCAGATCAGCCCTGCGGCAATCGGTGCGAAGCCGATCAGTCGCACGCGGCCATGCCACAAGGCTAGCCATAGCAGCCCGGATACAAACAGCAGAAATCCGCCAACCCCCATCGCCGGGAAATGATTGACTGCGCCCGGCAATCCCGCCGCGAAGTGCGCCAGCGCCAGAAGTCCGTCGAGTGATTTACCTGCCAACCACCATGCAGGTCTGCCAAGTCCCACCGCATCGAGCAGAAAACCAAGCCCGATGAGCGGCATGGTGACCACTTCGGTCATTGGAATGGCGACAACATTGGCCAAGGCCCCGTAAACACCGGCACGGTGGAAATGGTAGAGCGCGATCGGCATCAACGCTGCTTCAATCACCACCCCGGTGATCAGCAACATCACGGCGTTGCGCGCGCCGCGCTGCAACCATCGGTCTTCTCGCGGGCCGATGAAGGTGCGCATCGGGGCCGAACCGTGCAACGCAACGATGGCGATCACCGAGGCAAAGCTCATCTGGAAACTTGGACCGACCACTGCCTCGGGCCAGATCAACATCACAACAAATGCTGCGACGGCAATCAGCCGCAGGCTTAGCGCTTCACGCCCGATCACCAGTGCCGCAAGGATTAGCAGCGCCCCCACGCAACTCCGCACAGTGGGAACCTGGGCTCCGGTAAGCAGCGTGTAAGCAATCGCCGAAAACGCGGCCGCTCCAGCGGCGAACAGTGGCAAGCGCACCCGCAAAACCAGCCAAGGCCACAGCGCCAGCAAGCGTATCGCGAGGAAATAGGTAACGCCAATCACGGCACTAACGTGCAGTCCGCTAACCGAAAGGAGGTGGGTGAGCCCCGAATCGCGCATCGCATCTTCATCGGTTTTGGCGATTCCACCGCGGTCTCCACTGGCGAACGCCGCCGCAATTCCGCCTGCCGATCCGGGAACATTGGCGCGCACGTGGTCAGAAATCCGGCGTTGCACCCGCGCAAGCCAATGATCGCTGGTTCGGCCCGCTTGGAGCACCTCAACCGGATCGAGCGCTGTTCCCGTCGCCGCCAGTCCCTGAAACCAAGCCGCACGGGAAAAATCATAACTTCCGGGGAGCATCGGCTGCGCGGGGGGGACCAGCCGTGTTGTGAAACTTACCAGCGCGCCTTCCTGCGCTTCCACCGCATCTCGCTCCAAAGGCACGTTTATCCGCACTCGGATCGGACGGCCCGTATCGGGCTCAAGCGTCGCCAGCGTCAGTCGCACCCGGTCG
>JANNZB010000074.1:0-2052 GCA_031410395.1 Novosphingobium sp. | reverse complement strand
TGGTCGCTGCTCGACAATTTCGAATGGGTTTTCGGCTTCAAAATCAAATTCGGCCTGCACAGCTTCGATCCGGTGACATTTGCCCGGACAGCCAAACCGAGTGCGGGGATTTATGGCGCTATAGCGAAGGGCAACTCTTTGTGAAGGGCGCGCCTAGAAGCTCATAAGAAAGCGCTGCCATAACCCCTAAGATGGCGAGCCGAGTATCGCTCTGCACTACGTTTTGTCCCGGCAGTTCTACCGTTATGCCAGCTTGGAAGCGTGGTTGCGTCCAAACCGCAGGATCGGGGTCATACTGCAACAGACACTCGAATCAAATTCAATCCTGTTTCGGTTTACCCGCTTGCGGAACGATGATGCTGGTGACGGCCATCTTCTGCTGCAACGCTTTCATCGGGCCGAACTTGGCGCGCGCTTCATCCATCAGCCGTTTGACCAAAACAAGCGCATCCGGGTTACGCTCCGCCGCGCAGTAACTTTCTGATTGATTGGTGCTCATGTCATAAAGCTGCGGATAGTCTGGCCCATCAATCGGCACGAGAAAGCCGTGGTAATAGGCGCGCGTTACATATTTCCACCGCTGCGTGCGCACAGCGACGACATCGGTTTCGTTGAACAGCAGCAAAGCCTTATGCGGCGATGCCGCGCCGCGCTTCAGCACGGCACTGATATCCGCCCCATCGATCTCAACCCCCGGCAGGGTTTGCCAGACCGGCCATCGCGCAAACGTCGGCAAGAAATCGATCCCACAGGCAATCGAACTGCTGCGCTTCCCGGCGGGCACCGTTCCTGGCTGCTAGGCGACGAACGGAACGCGGTAACCACCATCGAACCCCGCCCCGCCCTTGCGGTCCCGCAGGCCCCCCGCAGACCCTTCATACCACGGGCCATTGTCCGAAGTGAACACCACCAGCGTATTCTGATCCAGCTTCAGCGCTTTCAGCTTGGCCATCAGCCGGCCAATTATCGCGTCGATCTCCTCTACCAATTCACCATACGCGCTCTGCATCCTTGAATCACGGCATTTGGCGTTGGGAAAGGGGGCGAGGTGCGGCGCGCTCAGCGACAGTTCGACGAAGAACGGCTTGTCGGCATTGTCTTCTATGAACTTCTCTGCGGCGCCATAAAACCGCTGCTGGAGCTCCTCCATCATCGGGGCATCGTGGCTCGGCTCCTGCTGCGGCCCGTTGTCGGTAATCGGCGTCAGCGGGTTATGTCATGGCTGTAGGGAATGCCGAAAAACTTGTCAAAACCGTGCTTGGTCGGCTACCAATCAGGCCCCAGATGACCCAGATGCCACTTGCCGAACAGTCCCGAGACGTAGCCCGCGGGCTTGAGCGCTTGCGGGATTGTCACCTCGTTCAACGGCAGCATGCGCCTGTCAGGCAGCAGGATTACCCCGACCCCTAGCCCGGCGCGCATTGGATAGCGCCCCGTGAGCAACCCCGTACGCGATGGCGTGCAGATATTGGCGGGCGCGTAATAGTCATTGAGTACCATTCCCTCGCGCGCCATGCGGATAAGGTGCGGTGTCGTGATCGCCGTGCCGCCAGATGGCTGGACATCTCCATAGCCCAGGTCATCGCACAGAATGATGATGAAATTTGGTTTGCGGCGCTTGGTCAGAGTCGCAAGTGCGGGCGCAGTAAGCAGTCAGCGCGCTGGTGGCCAACAGACCCAGAATTGCCTGGCGATTGGCGCGCATCGATTATCCCCCCAAATCGTTCAAGCGCAGGCTTGGCCTACCGCACTTCAAGCAACCAAGTTTAGGTTCGCGCTGCCGATTCGTCCAGCGCCACGCCAATCGCGGCACCGATCCCGGCGGCCAAGGCCGCCCATGCCAAAACCCATTGCGAATCCACCCCTCCACCGCTAGACGCGTCCCGCCCGGCGCGCCGCTTTAGCTCAGTCGGTAGAGCACATCATTCGTAATGATGGGGTCACAGGTTCGAATCCTGTAAGCGGCACCACACAGTCCGACAAGGTAACCAATTTTCGCCATCGGGCGCCCTGCCCATGCAGAATGGCGCAGTTCTGCGGGCTTTTGGCTAT
>JANNZB010000073.1:0-2457 GCA_031410395.1 Novosphingobium sp. | reverse complement strand
TTCGTCGCGGTAATCAAGCTCGATGCCGGAGGGCAGGGTGGTACGGTGCACTATTCACCCCCCACCCAGCTTCTTCGCCGCCTGCAACAGCTCGGTCGGGAACATCGCGATGATCGTTGAATTATGCTCCACGCCAATTTCACTCAGCGTCTGCAAGCGTCTCAGTTCGAGTGCTCCGGGCACTTCACCGATAACCCGGGCGGCATTGGCCAGCGTTTGCGAGGCCTCATTTTCACCCTCGGCCTTTATGATACGGGCGCGCTTTTCGCGGATGGCCTCGGCTTCGCGGGCGATGGCACGCTGCATCTGTTCGGGGATGTCGAGATCCTTGATTTCGACAGCATCGATGGAAACGCCCCATTGCTTGACGGTCTTGTCCAGCAGTTCGAGCAGCCGTGCATTGATCGACGTGCGATCTTTCAGGATCAGGTCGAGTTCGCTTTGACCGATGGCGTCACGCAGACCGGTTTCTGCTGCCTGGATCACTGCGCTCGTCCAGTCCATCACAGTCGTGACAACCTTTGCCGAATCGACAGCGCGGAACCAGAGCACGGCGTTGATTTTCACCGCCACGCCATCGCGCGTTACGGTTTCCTGCGTGGCGAGTGAATAGGTGATAACACGGAGGTCAATTTTCACCACCCGTTCGATCAATGGGATCAGCCAGAACCAGCCCGGCCCCTTTGTTTCCTTGAGCCGGCCCAGGCGAAATACCACGCCGCGCTGGTATTCCTGATTGATGCCAAAGCTCTTGAGCGCCAACACGACTGCGATGGCAAAGAGGATAAAGCCGAAACTGGAAAAAACTGCGGGCATGGAATGCTCCTATTCGCGCTATCTATTCATTGGGTGTTCTTGCTTTGATAACCAAAGCATGGACCCGCTGTCCGGGAATGTCACCCAGTGCAGCATTGACCATTCGCTGACGCTGAAGCCGCGATTGGCCGGTGAAGGCGGCGCTTTCGATTTCGACGGTGAAATGCGATTCGCCGCTGCCATCATCGCCGCTGTGGCCATGATGGCGCGCAGAATCGTTGATTACGATTAGCTTGCTGGGGGCAAAGGCCTTTTGCAGCAATGTTTCTATTTCAGTGGCGAGGGGTCCAATCATACTTCCCTTTTAACGCATCGGGCGGCATGGGGAAGTGCGTGAAGTACGATAGATTCCATGGCCGGGTTGGCGGCGCGGCAAGGCAATGCGATTGGCCCGGCTGCCCCGAAAGCGGTGAGTTCCGCGCGCCGGGAAATCGGGCATCAGGATTTGATGGGCCGGGGAACTATCGCTGGTTCTGCCTCGATCACGTGCGCGATTTCAACGCTGCCTATGATGCCTTTCGCGGCATGACGCCCGAACAGATCTGGGCAGCGCAATCGCCGGTCTCTGGCTGGGAGCGCGAAACCCGCGCCTTCCACCCCACCGCCGGGATCGACACTGCGCCGCGCTGGTCCGATTTTCTGGATCCGCTGGAAGCGATCTCGGGAAGGGCGCGGGCGCGCAAACCGGCCCAGCGACAGGATGGCAGGCAAGTGATGCCAGACGAGCGCCGTGCGCTTTCCACGCTCGGCCTCGCGATCGATGCCGAGCGCCGCGATTTACGCCAGCGCTATTCGGAACTGGTGCGCAAATACCATCCCGATCGCAACGGCGGGGATCGCAGTTTTGAGGCGGCGCTGCAGTCCGTGGTTGAAGCTTACAAGTTGCTCAGCACATCTTCGATTTTTGCCTGAACAGCTGCCCCCCACTAAGCGCGCAGCGTCTTCCACCGCGCGGCGCCGTTTGCTCCATAAATCGCCGGAACATCCCGGCCAGAATAGAATTCGGCGAAGGCGTGAGTTTGATCTGGGACCACCACCCACGGTTGCTTGCTACTAGTGAAAATGTGGACATCGGGCGGGCAGGCATCGGGATTGTCGAGCGTGCCGACGCGGACGAAGGCGGCCTTTTCATCCGCTCCGCCATAATGGCTGAACAGTGCCACCTTGCAGTGCGGGCAGCGCATAATCGCCTGCCCGCGCCCGCTTTGCGATGGCGTGTCGATGCGTTCTGGCTGTTCACCGGACAGTTCGAGCTGCTCGGTTTCAATCACCGCGTTTAGCGCAAAGGCGGTGCCGCTTTCGCGCTGGCACCAGCGGCAGTGGCAGCAGTGGACGACGATGGGATCATCGCACAACCGGTAGCGCACCTTGCCGCAGACGCAGCCGCCCTCGGCGCTCATTGTGGTTCTTCGCACAGCGCGACGAGCTGATCGGCGCAGGCACTCCAGCCCTCGTGAAAACCCATGTCGAGATGCTGCTTGGCGGCTTCTTCGCTCCAATGTCGGGCGCGGGCGGTGTAGCGGGTGCCTTCGCCCGCTGGCTCAATCGACCAGATTCCGATCATGAATGGCCCGGCCGGTTCAAGATCACCGACGATGGCATCGGTGAAGGCGAACCGGTGGCCTTCGTCCCATGCGAGGA
>JANNZB010000072.1:0-6528 GCA_031410395.1 Novosphingobium sp. | reverse complement strand
TAAACAGGATTCCCAAACCTGTGGCGATCTGATTCAGTCTCCGGGAGGAGACTGAAGATGAGTTCACGTCGATATGAGTTTATGACCTAGAGTCTGTTCCACTGAAGTGGAAACGGCACCGGCCCGCTCCCCCGCCCGGCGCCGCTTCTGTTTCAGCTTAACTGAAACAGACTCTAAGCGGCGATCAGTTCCAGCGGCGGCGTATAGTTCAAATTCAGGGATTCTGCGACGGGTGCGCTTGCAAGCTTGCCAAGATGGGTCGAAAGTCCGGCAAGCAACCCTGGGTTTTCGGCGATGGCTTTCAGCCCACCATGTGCCAGCGCCAAGCCATAAGGCAGCGTGGCGTTATTCAGCGCATGGCTGGACGTCGTCGGGACGCATCCGGGCATGTTCGCGACGCAGTAATGGATTATGCCGTCGACTTCATATGTCGGCTCGGCGTGAGTAGTCGCATGACTGGTCTCGAAGCAACCACCCTGATCGATTGCCACATCAACGAGAACAGTCCGGGGCTTGAGCATACCAAGCATCGCCCGCGTAATCAGCCTGGGAGCACTTGCACCCGGGACGAGCACGCTGCCGATTATTGCATCGGCATTGCGAATTTCGACTTCGATTGCATCGATTGTGGAAAATCGGGTCCGAGCCCGACCGTTGAACATTTCGTCGAGCAAGCGCAGACGCGGAAGCGAGCGGTCGAGGATCGAAACTTCCGCTCCCAGACCAACGGCCATCCGCGCGGCCTGTGTGCCGACTACACCACCACCCAGAATAACCAAGCGAGCAGCCGGCACACCGGGGACCCCGCCCATCAGCAGTCCATTTCCGCCATTGAAGTTCCTGGCAGCAACAGCAGCAGCCTCAATGGAAAGACGCCCCGCCACTTCACTCATCGGTGCAAGGAGCGGCAGTCCATGGCCTTCTGTTACAGTCTCATATGCAACCGAAGTTACACCGCTGCGGAGCAGACCGTTGGTCTGTTCGGGGTCGGGAGCGAGATGAAGGTAGGTGAAGAGAATCTGACCTTCACGCAGTAGCCCCCATTCAGAGAATTGCGGCTCCTTCACTTTGACGATCATCTCTGCCTTTGCAAAGATATCCCTGGCGTCAGAGAGGATAGTAGCGCCAGCCTGTCGATAGGCACAATCGTCAGCCCCGATGCTTAACCCAGCACCGGATTCGACAAGGACCTGATGGCCGTTAGCCACGTATTCCCGAACCGCAGCCGGCGTTAGACCAACCCTACCCTCGTTCGCCTTGATCTCCTTGGGGACGCCCACCAACATCACGCCGCACTCCTCTTTGTATAATTATGAATGCATAATTTCACATTTTATGCGCAAAGTGTGATTGATTTGGCACCATTTATCGCGCAATATCGTACTTATTGTAACGTAATTCATATTTTGGATTTCGAAATGTTTGTAGATGAGTTTGATTCCGCAATCATCGCGCAGTTGCTGATCGATGGTCGCGCAACACAGGCAGAGCTTGGTGAGGCCGCAAACCTCTCTGGGCCGGCCGCTGGCCGCCGTTTGCGGCTCCTCGAAGAGCGAGGGCTTATCAAAGGGTATGAGGCAAGGATTGTCTTCGAACGTTTCGGGTTCGGCACGCTGGTGATGGTTCTCATTCAACTTGAACGACAGAGCCAGCTGGTCCTTTCCGAATTCGAGACCGCCATCGGGAAGTGCCCTTCGGTTGTCAGTTGCTATCTCTTGTCGGGCGGTGAGGATTATCTCGTTATCCTGAGGACAAGAGATCTGCCCGATTTCGAGCGCGTTCATCGAACAGAACTTTCCGAACTACCTGGCGTCGCGCGCATGCAATCGCTGTTCACCTTGCGCGAAGTGGTTTCACGTCCGGCGCCGCCGGCGCTATTGCCGCGAGCCAGCCAGTTGAGATAACCCAATCCATGGCAGTTTCGGGCTGTCAATGGGCGGCACATTCAATTGCGCTACAACTTGGTATTGAGTTCATGCACTAAGCGCTGAAAGCTTGCTGATTTGAAGGAGCGCTATGACCGAAGCCTGCGAACTGACGGCGACATATATTTCAAAGGCTTACCAGGCTGGGGAACTCTCCCCGGTTGAAGTATTACAATCTGTGCGCTCGCGTGTCGAACAGACCGAACCTTTGCTTTCCGCGTGCTGGGCCGTGAATTTTGACGAAGCGATGAAAGTCGCGCAGGCCTCTGAACAGCGATGGCGAACGAAAACGCAGCTGAGCGCGATTGACGGCATCCCGATAAGCATCAAGGAGATGATTGCGACAGCAGGCGTCCCTCGCCCGCTTGGCACGGCAGCGAGTGATATGACTCCTTCGCTGGTAGATGCCCCTCCCGCGGCTCGCGTAAGAGAGGCTGGTGCTGTCATCTGGGGGAAAACGACAAATCCCGATTTCGGAATGTTGTCGTCAGGTCTTTCGAGTTTTCATGCGTTGGCGCGCAATCCCTGGAACCTCGAGCGTACGCCGGGAGGTTCTAGCGCGGGAGCTGCAGCCGCGGCGGCTGCCGGGTACGGCCCGCTACATCTTGGGACCGACATCGGAGGATCACTCAGACTTCCTGCCGGTTGGTGCGGCATCTTTACGCTGAAACCCAGTTTCGGGAGGGTACCGATTTACCCCCCCTTCATTGGCCGCGTAGCTGGCCCAATGACGCGCACTGTGGGTGATTCTGCCTTGCTGATGCGTGAATTGTGCAAACCGGACCCGCGGGATTACATGAGCCTTCCTTCGGCCGACATCGATTGGAAAGACTTGGAGCTGGATATTGCCGGGCTCCGGATCGGCCTGATGACGGATGCCGGATGCGGAACCCCGGTTGCGCCAGAAGTAAAAGCTGCGATCGAAGCCGCAGCTATGCTGTTCGAAAATTCCGGCGCAATCATCGAGCCCCTTGAGCCGTTTCTGACGCGAGACATGCTCGAAGGCCTGGATACCTTTTGGCGAACCCGGTTTCTGACAGAAACAAGCCAGTTGCCGCCACAGCTCTACTCCAAAATTCTTCCCTATATCAGGGAATGGGGAGAGGGTGCATCAAATGCCGACAGCAGTGAAGTCTACCACGGTTTCAACCAGATCGCTGCCATGCAGGAGAGTGGATTGAGCCATTTTGGCAGCTTGGATTTCCTGATTTCGCCAGTAGCGCCAGAGCCTGCATTTCCTGCGGAGTGGCCTTCGCCTACTAGAGATCCAGCACGACCGTTCGAGCACATTGCGTTTACCGTCGCCTACAACATGACTGGTCAGCCAGCCGGCTCGATCAACTGCGGATTCACCTCCGTCGGGCTGCCCATCGGCATGCAAATCGTTGGCAAGAGGTTCGACGATCTGAAAGTGATGCAACTCTCGCGATTCTGGGAGAAATCGAGGTCCCATCCAATGGAATGGCCGCGCTTGAGTCGATAGCCCCCGCGCCTGTGAACCGCCCCGGGTTTATGCTGGCCTGCGGAGACACTGCGGGGGGCTTGCGCCACAATGAACCTGCCTCCCGCCGCTCGCTGACATCAAGCAGGGCCTGAAGATGCGCGACCGTTTCCCGCAAAACCCGGATTTAATGCTCTTCCGTAAACCGTATCCGCTTCATCAGTCCGTACTTCCATCAGGCTGGACTCAAATCACGCTTGAAGTCAAATCAGGGGGTCACGGGATAAGTGTTGCAGGCTGGTATGAGAAAGTTCGTCGCAGTCTTTGGATGATTTTGCCAAGGTTGGGGTCGAGGGTTCGAATCCCTTCGCCCGCTCCAGTTTTCCATGATCGAGGTGGCTTGATGCCTAAGAGCAGGCGGGTCAGGTGGCAGGGCCTGCGCCCGAACACCGTGCAGAGTCGGTGTCCAGACGGAACCGATAAATCCTGTCACAGCAGTCTGCGGCGCTCTACCCACCCCTTAACTGGTCGAACCAAATTTTATCGCTGGCAGATTCGGTTACAATTGCCGATAGACCGGGTCGCTCCAAGGACTACGGCAATTTGTTTGAACTCGGCCAGCACCACTTGTCGCAGATTGATCGAGAGGAAGATTTTCCTGTCTTGACGCCTCTTCCTGCGCCCTCATTTCGTCCGCTGACATGGCGCAAGCCAGGCCTTGGAAGTCGCATCACGGAGATTGATTGGTTTCCTGATCTGGCTCAGTCAGTGGGCAGCTTGGCGTGGTTTCGCGGCGCAGCGATACTGATAGCACTGACATTGATGGCTTTTGCTTTTTGGCCAAGGTTTGACTGGATGCCTTCGCGGATTGCAGGTGGGGCGCAACTGGTGAGGAATGCTCCGGCCAAGTCCCTTGCCGCTCGATCGGTTGCACCAGCGCCAGCCAGATTGCACCTTTCACAAGCCTCCGCAGACCCGGCGCCCTTGCGGCTGCGCGGTCGCGCGGGCGATAGCCTGTTTAGTGCGGCGAGCGCTGCCGGAGCACCTGGCGATGTCATTCAAAGCTATCTCGGTATTTTGTCAGGCCAGCTCGGAGTCGAATTCGATTTGCAGCCGGACGACATTTTCGATCTGGTTATAGCGCGGCAGCGAACGGCGCAAGGCGACGTGCAACTTGGCGATCTGCTTTATGCCGGGCTGGAGCGGGCTGGCAGAAAGCGGGCAGGGATGCTGCGTTGGGGAACCGACGGGGCTTTTATTGCAGCAGGTTCGCATGCGCAAATTCCTGGAGCGGAGCTTTTCGCCGGATTTGCGCGGCCGATCGACGGTGCGATCACCTCCGGCTTCGGCTTGCGCATGCATCCAGTGCTGGGCATGGTTCGGATGCATTCGGGGATCGATTACGGCTCTGCCTGGGGCACCCCGGTGCATGCCGCGGCGGCGGGGACTGTCAGTTTTGCCGCTCCGCGCGGAGGTTATGGCAACTATGTGCGGATCGATCATGGCGGCGGGATCGCTTCTGGTTACGGCCACCTCAGCTTTATTTCGGTGGCTCCCGGCGCCACCGTGCAGCCAGGGCAGCTGATCGGTCTCGTCGGATCAACCGGATTATCGACCGGGCCGCATTTGCACTATGAGATGTTTCGCGACGGTGTTGCGGTCAATCCGAAAGGCTTGCCTTTTCCCGCCGCCAAAGCTGGTCCGACCCTGGAAGGATCACAACAGGCGGCGTTCGCAGCGCGGCTAGCTGCTCTGATGGCGCTGAGCCCCGCAGTGGATCCGCTGGCTCTATGATGTGCCACAAGCCAAAACCTATGGTGGCAATGGCGAGGTAGCTGCCGAAGGGAAGCTGGACCTTGCGCATGCTCGCGGAGCGGCGATGACGGATTGCGGCGTCTAGCAAGCCGACAGCGCAGGCTGCCAGCATCACAAAAGGCAAATCATTCCATCCCAAAAGCAGACCAATTGCGCCGAATAGCTTTGGGTCGCCGCCGCCCATGCCATCGCGCCCGGTTGCCCGGCGGAATAGCCGTGACACGATCCACAGTATGGAAAATCCTATTCCGCCGCCGATCAGCTGATCCGAAAATTCAAGGCCAACAATCCAGCGCGGCATGATCAAGGCGGCGACGGCCAGCAGGGCAATCAGGCGATCGGGCAACCAGAGATAAAACGCGTCGAAAAAGGCGAGCAGGATCAGCAGCCAAACCGCCAGCACGGCACCGGGTAAGCCAGCGGCGAAGAAAATTGCCGCCGCCGCGCCGAATGCCGCCTCAACTGCCAGGTGCCGCCAGGCAATGCGGGCCTTGCAGCTGCGGCATTTTCCGCGGGCGGCGAGGAAGCTCAACACAGGGATGAGTTCGTACCATGAAAGCTGTCGTTCACAGCTATCGCAGTGCGAGCGCCCAAAGCTGGCACTTCCACTGCGCGGCCAGCGGATCAAAATCGTCGCGCCATAGCTGCCGACAATCAGACCCAGAATGCCTCCTAGCAAGCCGAGCCAAGGACGCGGGATTGCTGACAGCTGCGCGGCGAAGGAATGCATCGTCATGGTGCGCGCTTACCTTGGTTGGCCGCTGACTGCCACGGCCTGCAGCATATGAAATTTATTTTCCGCCAAGTGAAGCCAAACGATCTGGCCAACGTATCTCCAGATAAGCCGAGCAATTTTGGCAAATCTGAAGGTTTTACGGGCTCACCCGCGACGGATGGTGCGCGCCTATGAACAATTTGATTACAAATAATTATTTTAAAAATTGTTCCGGCAAAGCGGAACCAAATGCGTTCACAAAAGTTTGAACGTGAACAGAAGTTCATAATGCTAAATTTTTGCCCACGCCCACTGAAACGCGGGTGTGTCAGCTCACTAGGGGTGCCGATTTTGCGCGTTCATCGTCTGCCATTCTTGCAAGACAGTACGACCGCGGGCGACGCTTTGTCATTTTCAGATCCATCAGAATTTGGCCCGTCAGAATCGGAGCATTCTAACCGGTATGAGGCGCAGCGTGCAAAGAGCGTTAGTGCAGCACTAAGCGTCGGGGTTCACATTGCCGTTATCGCGTTAGTGCTGCTGTTCGCCGGTGCGCCCGCCAAACAGACCTTTCGTCCATCCATAGCCACTTTCGATGTCAATGTTCCCGGTCCGCCGTCACCGACACCACC
>JANNZB010000071.1:0-1825 GCA_031410395.1 Novosphingobium sp. | reverse complement strand
CGCTTCGGTACTTCTCTGCGTCGTGGCATAAGTCCTCAGTCCTTCGGAATTTTTTCCCGCACGTCTTCAGGCGGCTTTCGGCTTCTTGGCGCCGTACTTGGAACGGCTTTGCTTGCGATCCTTCACGCCCTGGGTATCCAGACTGCCGCGCACCATGTGGTAACGCACGCCGGGCAAATCCTTGACCCCCTGCGTATCGAGCACGCCGCGCAGGACGTGGTAACGCACACCGGGAAGATCGCGCACACGACCGCCGCGGATCAGCACGACGCTGTGCTCCTGCAGGTTGTGGCCTTCGCCGGGGATATAGGAGATGACCTCGCGCTGATTGGTCAGGCGGATCTTGGCGACCTTGCGCAGCGCCGAGTTCGGCTTCTTCGGGGTCGTCGTGTAAACACGGGTGCAAACGCCGCGCTTCTGCGGGTTGCTTTCCATCGCAGGAGTCTTGGACTTGACCTTCTGCGGCTCGCGACCCTTGCGGATCAGCTGGTTGATTGTAGGCATGAAAAAACTTCACCTAAATAATGGCCAAAGCGCTCAGGTGAAGATATTTGCGGGAACCCGTGAAACGTCCTTGGTGCTCCCTACCCCGTCATCCCCGCGAAAGCGGCGACCGCGAGAGGCCGGGTACGACCTGACACAACACGAACCGAAAACGCTCCACCCAGACAAAAAGACCGGGTTACTTTGAAGGCTTGCTCAGGAGGAAACTCCCAACCGCACCGCCAATGTTCAGCTCAAAATGTTTCCGGAAGAAACCGTCGCCCCTCCCGGAAGAGGCGGCCCTTAGGGGAGGATTTGGGTGGGGTCAAGGATTATGGCCTCGCATTGTCAGGTTCTTGAAAGCGCGTCGCACAGTACAGGCCGCCACAACACTTATCCCGCCCCGCGCAGAAACAGCCCGACCCGGTAGGCAATCTGGCGTTCGAACTCGGCATCATCGGGCGCGTCCCAAATGGCGATCTGGACTGTGCCTTCGACCACCAGGATCATGAATGCGGCTGCGGCATCTTCGGCATCGGGCACCGGCGCGCCGCCGCGCAGGGTGCGGCGGAGCAGGTCGGTTACATAGCCAATCGTACCCGCGCTCATCTGCGCGCGCAGGTATTGCGACGCCGAGCAGCGTAGCCTCAAGGCTTTCGTTTTCGGCCTGCCGCAATTGCTCCACCGGCACGATCCATTCATCGATCGCGCGTTGCAGCGCGGCGCGGAACAGCGTGTCCTTATCACCATAGCGCGCATAGATCGTCCGGCGGCTCATCCCGAGCGCAGCGGACAGCGCGTCAATCGTCGTCGCCTCAAACCCATGTTCAAGGAACATATCGAGCGCGGAATCGAGCAGTTCCTCGCCTCGCCGCGCGGCTTCTTCGCGGCTAGGTCGGCCTGGACCGCGTCCGCCTTCGCGGCGGGCTGGCGCTGGCTTGCCGGTGAACAGGGGGGCAGCATTGCTCATTCGCGGATCTTGACGTCCTTGTATTGCGTCAGCATTTCCGGATCGGGCATTGGCATCTGCAAGTAAATATCAAGATGCACGATTTTGCCCGCAGCATTGAATTCATAGACCGAGACCGAGTTCACCACGCTGGTGAATTCCCCCACCCGGCTGCGCTCTTCCAGTTCAAGCAGCACCAGATTGCCTATTTCGGTCACGCGCTTGAACGATCCTTCCCAGCCGGAGTGCATGGCCCAAGGGGTGAGGAAGGCAATGTATTCTGCCCAGGTCATCACCTCCTTGAAATTGCCGACGCGGATGAACCTTTCCGGATCGACGAAGCGCGCCAGATCGCCCCAGCTTGCCTCGGAAAATGCGGGCTGCTTGGCCGCA
>JANNZB010000070.1:0-4307 GCA_031410395.1 Novosphingobium sp. | reverse complement strand
CAACCGCAGCAGGCCCACGCGGAACTCGTTAACCAGCAGTACCCCGACCGAACGCACAAGGCCATTGCCGAGGATGTCGATATCGACAACTTCGCCCTTGCCGTCCTTGAGATCGACCAGTTCCTTGACCACTGCGAGGATATCCTCGGTACGCAGCGTGGTAATCGAGTCTTCGGCATCAAGCTGCAAGCGCATGTTGAGCTTCACGCGGCCAACCGCAGAAAGGTCATAGCGTTCACCATCGAAGAACAGGCCTTCGAACAATGCCTCGGCCGTTTCGCGCGTTGGCGGCTCACCTGGGCGCATAACCCGGTATATGTCTGACAGCGCATGATCGCGATCGGGTGACTTGTCAGCCTTCAGCGTGTTGCGGATCCATGGGCCGGTGGTGACGTGATCGATATCGAGCAATTCAAGCTCATCGATCCCCGCCTTGTCGATTGCGTCAAGGTTCTCTGGCGAGACCTCGTCACCAGATTCAATGTAGATGCGCCCGGTCTTCTCGTCGATCAGGTCGAGCGAGGAATAGCGGCCAAACACTTCTTCGGTCGGGATGAGCAGTTCGGCAAGGCCGTCCTTCTCTGCCTTGTTGGCAGCGCGCGGGCTGATTTTGTGTCCGGCGGGGAAAACAACTTCACCCGATTTGGCGTCGACGATATCGAAGGTCGGCTTGCTGCCGCGCCACTGATCGACGACGAAAGGCACGCGCCAGCCGCCTTCGCCGCGCTTCCAGGCTACGCTTTTGTAGAAATGACCGAGGATTTCTTCGTCAGCAAGCCCCAGGGCGTGAAGCAGCGCGGTGACCGGCAGCTTGCGCTTGCGGTCAATACGCACGTTGACGATGTCCTTGGCGTCAAATTCAAAATCGAGCCACGAACCGCGATACGGGATCACACGGGCTGCGAACAGATACTTGCCCGACGAATGCGTCTTACCGCGATCATGATCGAACAGAACGCCCGGCGAACGGTGCATCTGGCTGACGATAACGCGCTCGGTGCCATTGATGAAGAAGGTGCCGTTCTCGGTCATGAGCGGCATGTCGCCCATGTAAACGTCCTGCTCCTTGATATCGAGCACCGAGCGGGTTTCGGTTTCCGAATCGACTTCGAACACGATCAGCCGCAGCGTCACCTTCATCGGCGCCGCATAAGTGATGCCGCGCTGGCGGCATTCTGTCACATCGAACTTGGGATCTTCGAGTTCATAATGAACGAAATCCAGCTCGCTGGTGCCGGCGAAATCGCGGATCGGAAAAACCGAACGCAGCGTCTTCTCGAGGCCTGAAACATAGCCGGTCGATGGATCCGAACGCAGGAACTGCTCATAGCTTTCGCGCTGAACCTCGATCAGGTTGGGCATCTGCACGACTTCGTGAATATCACCGAAGATCTTGCGAATGCGCCGTTTTGCCGAGTTGCGGCTGTGATTGGTGGAAGCCGCAGTAGCGGCCTGAGCCTTCTTCGCCATGAGGGGATTTTGCCTCTTTGCTCTAAGTGCCGAAACGCGATCGGCGGGAAAATTTCGGTTTGCGCAGACGGGATCACAAGACGCGAAATACCGGGCACAGGTCACCCCATCGGGGAGCCCCAGCCCTCAGCCAGATCACGTCGCATGAAAACCCGAACCGCTTCCTTCCCGAGTAACCCCTGCGCACGGGCCACCTTGCTCGAAGCGTCGAGCGAGGGGCGCATATAGGGATGAGGGGGGGAAGTGTCAATTGCCCCGATATTGTAAAAATTATCGATAAACGATATTATTGATTGACGATATGATATATGTTGCTTATCGTTATTCGATAATCACATTGAGGAGGATCAAATGACCCAATCGCAACGTGACCCGCTGCTGCGGATCGCCATGGCATTCGTGCTGTTCATGATGGCTCTTGCTATCGTGGCGGTATGCGCTGGGGTCGTAGCCTCCATCATTATCAGCACCGGATGGGGAAACAGCAGCGTCTACCTTACTGTTGCGGATAAGGGTTTTCGCGTAACGGAAGTCTGGAATGCACTCGGCCTCATTGCCGCTGGAATTGCAACCTGCTTGGTCCTTTTGCGCTTCCTTTTCGAGCTGCGCGGCATAATTGCCAGCGTTGGAACCGGCGATCCGTTCATTCCTGAAAACGCCTCGCGTTTGCAGCGAATGGCATGGCTGGCACTGGCAATTCAGGCTATCGGCGCAATCCTTGCGTCAGTGGCGTGGTTCATGGGTGACAAAATTCACGCCATGGAAATCAAGATCAGTTCGTCTGGAAACGGCTTCATCATGGCACTAGTGCTCTTCGTCCTAGCGCGCGTGTTCCGCGAGGGCACCCGGATGCGTGAAGAACTGGAGGGCACAATCTGATGCCAGTAACAGTGAAGCTCGACGAATTGCTGGCCGCACGCCGCATGACGCTGACCGAACTGGCTGAACGGGTGGACATCACTCTTGCCAACCTGTCGATCCTCAAGACCGGTAAGGCCAAGGCAATCCGCTTCTCGACACTGGTGGCGATCTGCCAGGTTCTGGAATGTCAGCCGGGTGACCTGCTAGGCTACGAGCCCGGCGCAGACGCCTGCTCTAAAATACCCCAGGAATCAGCCGCCACTTAACTTTCGTCATATAGTCCGCATATTTCGGATCCTGTGAAAGCACGTTTTCCTCGGCCTTGATCCGCAGAATCTGCGCCCACCCGCCGAGGGCGTAGAGTACCAGTTTAACCGGCATCAACATCCCCACCAAAAACGCCAGGTGGATGATCGCATAGCCCGCATACATCGGGTGGCGCACAAAACGGTAAGGCCCGGCGATTTTCACCCCGCGATTGGCGGCGGCAACACCAAAGCTGCGGCGCAAGATCAGTTTGGCCCAGAGTTGGAACAGATTGCCGACGATGAACAGCGCGATCCCGACCTTTTCGAGCGACGGCACCAGCATCACGCCCGGCACCACCAGCATCGGCGCGGCGGTGGCGGTTACTGCGAGCAGCCAATCGCCCAGCCGCATGGTGATCGCCTGCGTTGGCCGGCGGAAAACCGTGAAGATCATGATTGCCGTTTCAGAGATCAGCAACAGCCAGGCATCAGGATTGAACGAGTTCAGCACCCGCTGCACCAGCCACACCCACAACAGAGCGATTACCACCTGCTCAAGCCGGTCAGCCCGCGCGGGCGTGAGGCACGACGGCTGCTTTGTTTCGGCGATGGCGGTCATGAAAGTCCCCTGCATGAAATCACATGTGAGGGGGTGCCAGAACAGGGTTAACAAAGAATTATGGCAGCGCTTTTTTGCGCGCTTGGCCAATGACCTGTTTCAACGAGTGTCACGGTCTTGTAACAGGATTGCGGCATTACCCGTGCTGGCGATTGGTGGGCGCGGGGCAAATGCAGCATTTTGGGATCGATAGTTCGGCAATGGTGCGCGCATCCGACAGGCCTCTGTTTTTCAACCGCGAGCTGAGCTGGCTGGCCTTCAACCACCGCGTGCTCGATGAAGCGCGCCGGATAGATTACCCGCTGCTCGAACGTCTGCGTTTCCTCTCTATATCGGGCAGCAACCTGGATGAATTCATGATGGTCCGCGTTGCCGGGCTCGCGGGGCAAGTCCGGAGCAAAATCGAAGACTTGTCGATCGACGGCAAAACGCCATCGCAACAAATCGCCGATCTTCGTGAAGCCGTGACGCGGCTGGTCAGCGCGCAGCAGCAATGTCTGGGCGAACTGGCACTATTGCTGGCCGAACAGGGTATTGTCCTGATGGGCAGTGAGCCGCTCAACGCGGGAGAGTCAGACTGGCTCGCCGACTATGTCCTCGAACACGTGGTTCCGGTTATCACCCCGGTGGCTATCGATCCCGCGCACCCGTTTCCCTTTATTGCAAATCAGGGGCTGGGCCTGATGTTCTCGCTGCAACGACTGAGTGACGGCGCAGCGATTACGGAAATGGTTCTCGTGCCAGCAGCACTGCCGCGCTTTGTCCGCTTTCCCGGAGAAACCGCTAAATGGATGGCAATCGAAGAGGTGATCCGCTTACAGGCCGCGCTTCTGTTTCCCGGTTTCCATATTCTCGGTAGCGGCGCCTTCCGCGTGCTGCGTGATAGCGACCTTGATATCGAAGAGGATGCCGAGGACCTCGTTCGCTATTTCCGCACGGCGATCCAGCGGCGTCGTCGCGGGAAGCTGATTTTGCTGCAAATGGAGGAAGGGTTTGATTCAGCAGGCGAGCAGTTGTTGCGCGAAAAGCTCCATCTTGATCACGCCTTCTTGCTCAAGACTGCCGGGCTGATCGATATCAGTGGGCTAGCGGTGCTGGTTGATCAGGAA
>JANNZB010000069.1:0-6881 GCA_031410395.1 Novosphingobium sp. | reverse complement strand
GGGATGGCCTGGCTGGTGGCGACAGGGGCCACGGGTATCTGGGCCGGAAAGGCCGGAATGCTGGCTTGCCGGCAAGGCGGACAGTGGATTTATGTCTCACCACGCGACGGCATGCGGCTGGTCAACAAGTCCAGCGAGCAGGACATGCGACGGATCGCCGGAGCCTGGCGGGCACCAAATATGCCATCAGCGCCTGCTGGTGGGGGAACCATTGATGCAGAAGCGCGTTCTGCCATCATCGTATTGATTCAAAAGTTGCGCGATGCGGGCATATTTGCTTTAGCCTGATCGCTCAGCCGGAGGACCGGTGCGATTTGTTAACATTGAAAACGAAACGAAACATATTTTTATTCGCCAATCGGCACATAATGCGGCATTCCAGCAACAGGTTGCGTGAATGGTCGCTTGCACCGATAATTCTTAGACGTTACACAGGCCGCTGCTCAGTGGCATAAAATTGCAATAGAGGGGAATTCGGAATGCGGAAACTAGTCATAGGGATGGCATTGGCCTCAACGGTCCTTGCCACACCGGCTTTAGCCCGTGACGACTCGTGGTACGTCGAAGTTGACGGCGGCCCGATGATTGTTGAGGCGTTAAATTTTAATATCGGTACGACGGTGAATGGAGCAAGACAGACCCATCGTTATGGCTATGATTTTGGCGGTGTAGTTGGATACGATTTCGGCATGTTCCGCTTGGAAGCTGAAGCCAGCTACCGCAAAGCTGATCCTAAGAATCTGACCACAACTGTCAGAATTCCGGCAGCAGGGACCGTTGCCAGCCTTAATTCTGGCTTGGGCAGCTACGATTACGTTGCTGGCGATACCAGTGCTCTAAGCTTCATGCTTAACGGCTTGCTCGATTTTGGTCCAGACGATGGCCTTCAGGGCTTCGTCGGTGGCGGCGCCGGTGTGGCCCGCGTATCTGTCAAGAACTCGATCAACTCGGTTGGACCTGGCTTCATCAACGATTCGCATTCAGGTTTTGCGTGGCAGGCTTTGGCCGGCATTCGCGCTCCGATCAGCGATCATTGGGATGCTGGCATCAAGTATCGGTTTTTCAACGTGCAAAACGTTAAGCTGCTTGATACTGGCGGGCGTGCGGTAAACACGCGTCTGCGCACCCACAGTCTGTTGGGAACGCTGACGTACAACTTTGGTGGTGCAATTGCTCCGCCACCGCCACCGCCACCGCCACCGCCTCCTCCTCCGCCGCCACCCCCACCGCCGCCACCACCGCCTCCACCGGCAATCGCGTGCAACAAGGGTCCGTACATCGTGTTCTTCGACTGGGATAAGTCGGATATAACGCCTGAAGCTGCGTCAATTCTTGACAACGCTGTTACGGCTTATGGCAGCTGCGCTTCGGTTCCGATCATGTTGGCAGGTTATGCTGACCGTTCGGGTACGCCGACGTACAACGTGGCGCTCTCGGGTCGTCGTAACGAATCGGTTACTGGCTACCTTACTGGCCACGGTGTTGCCGCAAGCGCAATCACCAGCCAGGCGTTTGGTGAAACAAACCCGCGCGTTCCGACTGCTGACGGTGTCCGTGAGCTTCAGAACCGCCGTGTGGAAATCACCTACGGTCCAGGTTCGGGCATGTAAGGCCTGTTATCAGGTTAATGAATTGGGGGCCGGAGCAATCCGGCCCCTTTTTCGTAGGGCGTGAATGATGTCGCATGGCCCTGTTGGAGAAGCCGGCTCACGCACTGAATCAGCCTTGTGCGTACCGAGTGCGATCAATCAGACCGGCCTCAGCAAACCCGGCCTTGCGCAAACGGCAGCTGTCGCACATCCCGCAAGCTGTTAGATTCGGTTGTGGATCATAACAGGACCAGCTTTTTCCGGGGTCAAGATCAAGGCGCTCTGCCTCGCGCACAATATCAGCCTTACCAAGATACTGGAGTGGGGCATGAATCGTGAACGTCGTGCCGTTTGAACCAGCCTTGGTCGCTACCTCTGCCAGCCGCGCGAAACCTCCAATAAATTCAGGACGACAATCCGGATAACCCGAATAGTCAAGCGCGTTGACGCCGATAAAGATGTCCTGCGCGCCAAGCGATTCCGCCCACGCCAGAGTCAGCGACAGAAATACAAGATTTCGCGCCGGAACGTAGGTAACGGGAATGGAATCTGAGATGCCATCCTTCGGTACGGCAATTTCGTCAGTAAGCGCCGAACCGCCGAACTGCCGCAGATCAAGTGGCAACACCACATGCCGTCTCGCGCCCAGATCGGTTGAAATCGCGCGCGCCGCATCAAGTTCACAGCGGTGGCGCTGGCCATAATCGATGGTCAGTGCGTTGATCGCGAAACCGGCCTCAAGTGCCAGCGCTGCCGTCACCATTGAATCGAGCCCACCTGAAAGCAACACTATTGCTTGACGTTGGGAATCAGTATCTGTCGTCATGTACCGCCGCTAGCCGCAAGCTGTCTGGCAAGCAATCGTTCCGGGCACCCGTAAAGTAATGGCCTCAGGCTGGACAATCACCCACGCGCCGACCCTCAGCAGCAAAATCAAACGGCAGGCCGCCGGCAATGCCCTGAGATTCAACTTGAATGAGTCTGTCTGACTCGCGCCTAATACGCGTCCGCCCGTATCCCCGTCCCTTGCAGGTATATTGAACGGTTACCGAATCGGGATGATCCTCAACCACCAGCCGATCGCACGGCTTATCAGGGTGGCGCAGCTGGATAAGAGTTCTGCCATTATGCAGGCAGATGTGCTGAACTTCGTCAGGTTTCCCGCGCGAATGCAAATCCCAACGGCCGTCGCTCAGCTGGTCGAGCATTGACAATTCGCGGCGCTGCCCTTGAACCGGATGCACGACCACACTAGCGAAACAGAGCGCTGCTGATACCGACATTCGAAAGGCCACAAAACTTTTCATCGCGGCACCGCTCACTCGCAAGCAAAACACGCCATTCAACAGCGAGCGGACTTATACCGCATTATCAGCGAACGACCAAGCGTGTATTTTCAGCGATGAATTGCGCTAAACCTCGATCTTGAAAAGCTTAGAACAAAAAGCGCAATCGACGACAATCACTCCGTTCGCATCCCGCATTGAAATGCGTTCCTCTTCTGGAAATCGTGACAACACCGATAGGTAATGATCCTCATCGCAGCGGCAGCCTTTGGTCAGACCCACCCCCGAATTGATCCGAATTTCGTCCTCTTCATGGAATAGGCGCCAGACTATTTGTTCAAGGGATAAAGTCTGATCTACCAGCTCATCGTGCCGGAGTGACCCCCCCATCACGGCCACATGCTCCCATTCAGGATGGTCGAGCCGCACGTGCAACCGTTCCCTGCCATCTTCGCCCTCGGCAAGATGTTGAATGAGCATGCCGCCCGCAACACAATCCTCGCGCGAGTCGGAAACCGCGACTCGGATCAGGGTTGGCACCTGTTCAGACTGACCAAAGTAGGCTTCGCAAGCTTGCGCGAGCGACTCGCCCTCCAGCGGCACGATTCCCTGATAACGCTGACGGGTGGCGGCCAGATCGAACGTCACGCCCAGAAATCCCTTGCCGAACAGGGCAAACAGCGATGGGTTCGCACCTAATCCGGCCAGTCGCTCGGCATCGTGGCGCAAATATCCGCGCAGCTCGCCTGCGCGATAATCGCAAACCAGCAGATCGATGATCCCGCCCTCAGACTGCGCCTGCATGGTCAGCTGGCTTCCATCATGCTTCAGCAGCGAGCCCATTAGCGCCGCCAAAACCAGCGCTTCGGCCAGCACATTGCGAATCGCGGCGGGATAATCATGCGCCGACAATATCGTGCCGAGCACCGGCCCCAATCGAACCATGCGCCCGCGCGCGTTCCGGTCAGGAATCGAAAATGTCAGGACCTGATCGAAGCCTGTATCATCCGATGCAGTTGCGCCGTCCTTTCTCACAGTTGATCAAAAACCCAGCGCAACACGCTTTTCTGAGCGTGGATGCGGTTTTCCGCTTCATCCCAAACCACCGACTGATCACCATCTATCACCGCGTCAGAAACTTCCTCGCCGCGATGCGCCGGGAGGCAATGAAGGAAAAGTGCCTGCGATGAAGCTTGGCCCATCAGCGCTTCATTGACCTGAAACGGTAACATAGCGGCAATGCGCGCTTCTGCGCCCGTTTGCCCCATTGAAACCCAGGTATCCGTGACTACAACATCGGCCCCGCGCACTGCATCGCTGGGACTGCGGTGGACTGAAATTTGCGCGCCGTGCCCCTGCGCTGTGGTGACGAAACCAGCATCACAGTCATAGCCCTCCGGCACGCCAATGCGGATGTTGAACTTCATTAGTCCCGCCGCCTCAACCAGCGAATTGAGAACATTGTTACCATCGCCGAGCCAGGCAACTTCCAGTCCCGGCAATGCTTTGCCGTGTTCGATCACAGTCAAGAGGTCGGCAACAATCTGGCACGGATGCGACAAATCAGTCAGCCCATTGATCACTGGCACGCTGGCATTCGCCGCCAGCTCCTCAATCTTGGCGTGATCATCGGTGCGGATCATGATCGCATCGACCATGCGGCTGAGCGCGCGCGCGGTATCGGCGATTGTTTCCCCACGGCCGAGTTGCATGGAACCAGCTTCCATTATCAGCGCGCTGCCACCCAATTGCCGCATTGCCATGTCGAAACTCACGCGCGTGCGGGTGGAGCTTTTTTCAAATATCGCCCCAAGCACGCGTCCGGCAAGCGGCGCATCGGCATCGGCTGCGCCTTTAGCCATGCCGACACGTGCAGCCTTGCGATCAATCGCGTCGCCCAACATGGCCGCTATGGCATCACCGCCCGCGTCTGACAGATTTAGGAAATGCCGAGTCATCACGCCACCGGCGCAGGAACAAAACTGGCTGCTCCTGCCGAAAGCTTAGTCATAAATTCGTCGACGTGGCTCTCATCGATTACCAACGGCGGCACCAGCCGCAGCGTGTTGTCACCGCCCGAAACCGTTAGCAACTGGTGGCTATCGCGCAGATGCGCAACAAAAGCGCGCGGTTCGATCTTCATCTTGACCCCCATTAACAACCCGCGTCCGCGCACTTCCTCGAACAATTCGGGATAGTTGCCGATGAACTGTTCAAGCCGCGCGCGGATCAGATCACCCATCTTGTTCACGTGCGCCAGAAAGGCATCATTGGCGACGGCATCGAGTACCGCTTCGCCTGCTGCCATTCCCAACGGGTTGCCGCCATAGGTTGATCCGTGCGTGCCGATGACCATGCCGCGTGCGGCTTTTTCGGTGGCGAGGCAGGCTCCGAGCGGGAAGCCCCCGCCGATGCCCTTCGCGCTTGCGAGAATATCGGGTTCAATGCCGTATTGCTCGTAAGCATAAAAAGTCCCTGAGCGTGCATAGCCGCATTGAACTTCATCGAGCACCAGCACCAGATCATGCTCATCCGCCAACGCGCGCAAGCCATTCATAAATGCGTCCGAGGCCACGCGAATCCCACCTTCGCCCTGAATCGGTTCGACCAGAAAGCCTGCTGTGTTGGGCCCAATGGCTGCCTTTGCGCCCTCCAGATCATCAAAATCGACATATTTAAAACCGGGCAACAGCGGCTGGAAGCCCTTGTGCATCTTCTCCTGGTTCGAAGCACTGATCGTCGCCATGGTCCGGCCGTGAAAGGCGTTTTTGAAGGTTATCAGCTCGTACTTGTGATCATTCCCGGCATGGCTGTGATAGGCGCGCGCGGTCTTGATCGCGCATTCGACCGCCTCGGCGCCCGAATTGGTGAAAAATACGGTGTCAGCAAAAGTCAGGTCGACCAGCCGCTGCGCGAGAAGCTCACCCTGCGGACTGCCATAGAGATTCGATACGTGCATCAGCGTTTCCGCCTGACGCTGGATCGCGCTGATCAGCCCGGCGTGCGAATGGCCTAGAATGTTGACAGCAATGCCCGCGGCGAAATCAAGGTAGCGGCCGCCATCTTGACCGATCAAATGGCAGTGATCGCCTTTGACTGGCCGGAAACCGCACCGGGGGTAGACGGGCATCAATGGAGTGATCGACATTTTGATAGTCCTTCAAATCTAAAATTTCAGGCCATTTTCCCCAGCCCGGAAGAAGCGTAAACGACAAATGGCGGCCCCATCAGGACCGCCATTGCCACGCGTTTATGTTTTTGCGGGGACCTCGGAAACAGTCCGAGGTCAATCGCGCGTGATCACTCCTGGCGCGGCGCCAGGTTGACCGCCGAATACTTTCCTCGTCGGTCGACTTCGATGTCGAATTCGAGCCGGTCACCCTCGGCAAGATCGTCCATTCCGGAGTTTTTCACCGCCGAGATGTGAACGAAAGCATCAGGTTGACCATCATCACGGGTGATGAAGCCGAAACCCTTCATGCCGTTGAAGAATTTGACCGTGCCGCTTGACCGCTCACCTGTAAGCTCACGCTGCGGGGCCTCTTCGCGCTTGGCAACGGCGATAACCTCCCCGACCACCACGAGATCGCTGGCAGAAACTTTTCCGCCGCGATCAACCAGCGTATATCCGAGTTGCTGTCCTTCGGCGAGGCCTTCAAGGCCCGCGCGTTCAACCGCCGAGATGTGAACAAAAACGTCTTCTCCGCCGCCATCCTGCTGGATGAAGCCAAAGCCCTTGCCGGCGTTGAAGAACTTTACGACGCCTTTGCCTTCGCCAACAACTTGCGCGGGCATCCCGCCGCCGCCGCCAGATCCGCCACCGGGCCGTGGGCCGCCAAAGCCGCCACCACCGCCGCTTGGACGTGGGCCGCCGAAACCGCCTCCGCCGCCGCGATCGCCGCCGCCGAAGCCGCCACTGCGAGGCGCACCGCCGCCGCCGAAGCGGTCACCGCCACCGCTTGCGCCGCCTCGGTCACCACCACCAGCAAATGGGTCGAAACCTTCT